>JAAZKM010000277.1 GCA_012799835.1 Candidatus Methanofastidiosia archaeon | reverse complement strand
GAGGAGGATACGACTGGAAAACCAGTGGATAGCGATATCAAAGAAGGTAAGAACACTTTACTTGTAATTAAAACCCTTGAATTAGCAGATGAACACCAGTTGAAAAAAGTCAAGGCAATATTGGGGAATAGAAATGCTTCCTTTGAAGACATTGCAGAAATAAAAGAAATAATGAAAAAATGTGGCGCTTTAGATTACTGCATAAAAAAAGAGTCAGAATTCATTAAGGCAGCTAAAAAATCCATTGATCAAAATATGAAGGAAGAATCTAAAATATTCTTAACTGAACTTTGTGATTTTATAATAAAAAGAAAGTATTAGAAAAATTATTCAAATACAATATCGACATTCTCGCCAGTGACCAACAAAAGTATTTCTTTTACACTTTTTATTGCAATAGGAAGTTTTCGCTCAAATTCTTTACCTAATCTGAGTCTTTTAATTATTGTACCATCAGGCATGTAAACAATGTTTATCCCATAAACTTTTGCGGGATATAGAAGATCTGCAGCAACTTTTTTAACATCTTTACTTTCTTCAATAACTCTTATTTTTTTGTTCAATTTTTTACTTAATCCTCTTATTACATTGCCACCTTTACCAATAATACTTCCTATCTCTCCTGCTTCAATTAGAATAATTATAAGATTGCCAACTTTAATACTCCTCTTGAATTTAACATCCTTAAGGCCTTTATTTTCTTGAGAAAGCCTGTAAAGTTCTTTAGCTATTTCAAGGTCGTTGTCACTAAGTTCGCCATCTTTAATTTTTGCAGTGCATCCTGGACAGAGCATTCCGGTCTTCAAACAGATCTCACAAAAAGGTAGCTCCAATTCTATTTCACCTTCTAAAATATAGCTTTATTCTCCTTCATTAAGCCTTTTTAAAAGTGTTTCGGTATTGATTTTTTTCCACACAATTAAAAAAATAAAAATAATTACTTTCCCGAAACTTTTAAATAAAGAATAAAATTAGTGTATTCACTATATTTAAGAGGATGTTTGCTATGAAAAAAGTACGTTTGGGTGTCGTTGGATTTGGCATAGTAGGTAAGGGTGTATGCAAGGTAATTAGGGACAAAGCAGAACAATACAAAAAAAATTATGGGGTCGATGTCAGAATTGTATGTGTTGCTGATATGTTGAATTCTATTTATGATAAAGATGGGATCGATCTTACTAAATTAATGGACCACAATAAAGAAAGGTCTCCTGTGATAAATTATCCCGATTCATCCAAAGATAAAAAATGGAACGGGGAAGTGGCAGTAGAGAACATGGATGCCGATATTGTTGTTGAAGTCACACCAACAAATATTAAGGATGCCCAACCGGGACTAAATCATATTGTGAAGGCCTTTGACAGAGGGATGCATGTAGTCACTTCCAATAAAGGACCTTTGGCTCTTTACTATGAAAAAGTGATGAAAGCAAAAGAGGAAAGCGGTAAGGAATTTAGATACGAAGCAACTGTTGGCGGAACAATGCCGGTGATAAATCTTGCTCAGGAAGCTCTTAAGGGGAATAATATTATCTCTGTTAAAGGAATCTTAAACGGTACTACAAATTATATACTTTCTAACATGGCGTTTGAAGGAAAGAAATTTGGAGATGCATTAAAAGAAGCTCAAGAAAAAGGATATGCTGAAGCAAATCCTGCCCAAGACATTGAAGGTTGGGATGCAGCATGTAAGGCCACAATATTATCAAACGCTTTAATGGGAAAATCTATGACGCTAAAGGATGTCAAAGTTAAAGGTATAACTGGTGTAACAATGGAAGAGGTCTTAGCTGCAAAGAATAAAGGAAATATAATAAAACTGCTTGTTGAAGTTACAGAAAAAGGTGCAAAAGTTGAACCAACACCAGTTCCACTAAACTCACCACTTGCGGTAACAGGAACTTTGAATGTCGCCGTGTTTGAAACAGATTTATCAAAAGACATTACTGTAATGGGAAGAGGTGCAGGCCAGATAGAAACAGCTGCAGCAATAATGAGTGATGTATTTGCAATAGTAAAGTAGAAAGGTGGATTGATGAAGCTTCTTAGATACAGCGATAATGACAAAATAGAAAATGGAATCTTTGAGAACAATGTAATAAAAAAAATAAAAGGGGATTTCTTTTCAGAGTTTCAAGTTACTGAAACTGAAATAGATCCCAGTTCAATTAAACTACTACCGCCAACGATGCCAACGAAGATTGTGGCAGTAGGCCTAAACTACAGAGATCATGCAAAGGAGCTTAAAATGGAAATACCAAATAATCCCATTATATTTATAAAACCTGCAAGCACTGTAATTGGCCCAGAGGACCCTATAATATACCCAGATACTTCAAATCAAGTAGACTATGAGGCTGAACTAGGGATAGTCATAGGAAAGCGGGCAAAAAATGTTGAAAAAGATGAAGCTAAGGAGTATATATTGGGGTATACAGTTTTTAATGATGTAACTGCAAGAGATTTACAGAAAAAAGATACACAATGGACTAGATCTAAATCATATGACACATTTGCCCCAATGGGCCCCATGATTGAAACTAGTATAAATCCATTTGATCTTCCAATATCCTTGAAATTAAATGGAATTACAAAACAAAATTCCTCAACGAAAAACATGATATTCGATTGTTACGAGTTATTGGAATTTATATCTGAAATAATGCCTCTTGAGCCTGGGGATATCATTGCAACTGGCACACCGCCTGGAGTTGGACCAATGAACAGAGGGGACACAGTAGAGGCTAAAATTGAAGGAATAGGAGTATTAAAGAATTACGTAATTTAGGGTCGTGAATTTTATGGAAAAGATAAATGTGGGTGTCATTGGAGCTACAGGAATGGTAGGTCAAAATTATATAAGACTTCTTGATAATCATCCTTGGTTTAATGTGACATATGTTGCAGCTTCACCTAAAAGTGCTGGAAAAAGCTATGCAGAAGCTGTAATGGGCAAATGGCAGATGGTAACAGATCCTCCAGAAAAAGTTCGAAAACTTATAGTAGGGGATGCAAATGACGTTAGCCAGGCTATAGGTAAATGCTCTTTAGTTTTTTCGGCGCTTGAAATGGAAAAGGAAAAAATAAAAGAGCTTGAATCATCATATGCAAAGGCAGGAATACCTGTTTTTTCTAATGCATCGGCCAACAGGCATGTTGATAATGTCCCAATGTTAATCCCCGAGATTAATGCAAATCATATTGAAGTAATCCCTCATCAAAAAAATATTAACGGATGGGATAGGGGATTTCTAGTTGTAAAGCCAAACTGCTCACTACAAAGTTACATGACACCTGTCTATGCCCTAATTAAGGCAGGATATGAAGTAAAGAGAATGATTATTACAACAATGCAAGCAGTTTCTGGAGCGGGATATCCTGGTGTACCGTCACTTGATATGATAGACAATATTGTTCCATTTATATCTGGAGAGGAAGAAAAATCAGAAATAGAGCCTCAAAAAATTATGGGAAAAGTTGTCAATGGAAAAATCATTAACGATACCAGTATAAAAATTTCTGCCCACTGCAATAGAGTGCCTGCAATAGATGGGCACACAGCATGTGTAAGCCTTGAATTTGGCCCAAAAAAACCCTCACTTGAGGAGATAAAAAAAATATGGAAGGAATTTAGAGCTGAACCTCAGGAATTAAATTTGCCTTTTGCGCCAAAACAGCCAATTCTCTATAGAGAGGAGCCCAATAGGCCTCAACCAAGAAAAGATAGAGATTCGGATAAAGGCATGGCAGTAACTGTGGGTAGGCTAAGAGAATGCAAGGTATTTGACATAAGGTTTGTATGTCTTTCCCACAACACAGTTAGAGGTGCTGCAGGCGGAGGAATATTAAACGCTGAACTTCTAAAAGCAAAAGGCTATCTTTGAGGGTAATCATGAGTGTCGAAGACGATATACTGAAAAAACTGAAATCCATAAAGGGCATTTTAGATGCCTTTCTTCTTTCTGAAGAAGAGATAAACAAGATCAGAGAGTTTGAGATTCAAGCAGAAAAAAATAAAGCTGCCGGGGGGATGATGGACTTTATAAACGAAGGTGTTTGGAAAGTCCTATCAAAAGAATTAATCTTCCTGACTTTTATTGATGAGACATTTTCTGAAAGAAAACATAGTCAAAGCTTAACGTTAATGAAAGATCCTTCAGGCAACACTCTTGGCAAGCTTTTAAGAAAAGATGAGATACCTGAATATAAAAATAGAAATGATGTTCTTTTTATGGGAGAGGAGTTTGTTATATTCACTAATGTAAAAACTCAAGGGAAACCATACTTTGTGATACCTGCACAAGAAATCGAAGAACTTAAAGACTTAAACGGAATTTCAGCAAGCCTCTGTGTTCCAACAGATCTTTTCTTTAAAGAGAAATATAACATTGATGGAGAAAAACTTGGAACTGTAATCATTGGCACAGATAAATCCTAAACATTTAAATCTAAATCTTTTATTTATTTATTATGATTAGTTATTCGATGTACGTCAAGGAATCTTCATTTTTCCACAGCCTTGATCCCAGGACAAAGATTGTTACTCTTACATCGATTTTTGGCCTTGCACTCTTGTATAAAGATCCAATTTATCTGGGTATTATAGCACTTAGCGTTTTGTTAATAATTAAATTCCTTTGTAAAATTAAACTAAAAAAACTTTCAATGTACATAAAACCCGTATTACCTCTAATTCTAATGTCTTTAATATTGTGGCCATTCTTCCAACCAACAGGGAATATACTTTTTGAATATTGGAAGATTCGAATTAGCGAAGATGGCATTAGAATGGGACTTTCAATGACCTTTAGAATACTTGCCATAATTACTGCAACATTTTTATTATTAATGACCACACTTCAGCGTGATCTTGTTTTGGGACTCATGAAATTTAAAGTCCCTTATGAATACTGTTTGACTTTGGCAATATCCTTGAGATACGTTCCAACTTTGGCAGGAATAACATATACAATAATGGATGCCCAGAGATCAAGAGCCTTGGAGCTTGATAAAGGCCCAATTTTTAAAAGAATTAGAAATTATGTTCCCATAATCACCCCTCTTATTATCAGATCTATAAGAATGGCTGAAGAGCTTGCAATTGCAATTGAGTCACGAGGTTTTGGATATGGGGAAAGAACATTTTTGAAAGAAATTTCCCTTAGAAAAAGGGATTATATAACGATGCTTGTTTCAATTTTGATTTTTGTAGCTGGATTATACATTAGATTACTTGGTTACGGAAGTTCTGCTTTTGTATAAGTAGCCTAAAATAGCTTTATTTCAAAAGACTTTTAAAAGAAAATTGCCTTTTTTAATTGTGGAATCTTCTGATTTGAAAAAAACTGAGGAAATTAGATCATATCTAAGAGAAGAATACGGATATTTCGACTTAGCTCAAGTTTTAAAAGAAAAAGGCATCTCTCAGAAAGTCCTTGAAAAGGAAGAAACTAAAAAACTAATAGAATCTGCTCAGGAAGTCGTAAATCAAATACAACATGAACGAGAAATGCTAAAAAATGAAATTAAAATTTTCCTTGAGGGCCGTATTAATAGGCTTGAACAGAGGATAAGGGCATTAAATGAGCCACCTTTTCTTATAGGGGTTTACGTAAGATCTCTTGATCAAGAGGGCATGCATGAAATTTTTGATTATCTTAATTATCGTATCATTGCCTATATGATTGATGATATAGAAGTTAAAAAAGGGGACAAAATAAGATACAAATTCATTGAGTCAAAAGATGGGGGAAAATTTGTAATCAGTGACTTACACCCCGGTATCGTTGACACAACACTTGGAGAGATAATAAAGATTGAAGGCAAATATGCAACTGTTAGATTTGACACCTATCATGAAATGATGCTTGATATTGGTGATTTTGTAGATTCTGAAAATGAATACCTTAGAGCCGGTGCGACAGTAACTTTATTTGGAAACTCTAAAGATTGGGAAATTTTAGACATTAAACTCAATGTGAAATATGGTGATGACCTCCTACTTGTGAAAAAACCAAAAGTGAAAAGAGAAGATATAGGCGGACTTGACGAAGCCATTTTGGAGATAGACCAAGCCGTTGGGTCTGCATTGAGTTACGATTTTATAAAAGAAAGAGTCCAGAAATTGAAAATTGAAAGAACAAAGGGTATCATGCTCTATGGGCCCCCTGGATGTGGTAAAACACTAATTGCACGTTTTGCAGCTTCCATTTCTTCTAGAAATTTTATTAATGTCGATAAAGAACTTAGAAGCAAATGGTTTGGGGAAACACAACAAAATATTGAGGAATTGTTTAAATTTGCTGAAGAAAAAGCTCCATCCGTTTTATTTTTTGATGAATTTGATAGCTTAGTTCCTGAAAGAGAGACTGGTTCAGAAGCTGCTAGGCTAGAAAATCCAATCGTAAATAAGTTCTTACAGCTACTTGATGGCCTTGAAGAGATGGGAGATGTAATTGTCATAATAGCTACAAATAGGCCGGATATAATTGACCAGGCAATATTAAGGCCAGGAAGAATCGATAAACACATCAGGATAGGGCGTCCAGATACAAAGGAAGCTGGGGAGAAAATTTTAGATATATATCTAAAATCTGATCAGCTAATACCTCACCCAAATGAAATACAAAAATATGATTCAGTGAAGAAATTTGCAGAGGTTCTAAAAGAAACAATTTTGGCCGAACTTTACGAAAAGAACAGAATGTGCAATATAGAAAAGCTTGGGCTTGTCAATGTTCCAATAAAGGAAACTATATCGGGTGCAATGATTAAGAATATAGTGATAAAAACAAAAAAATACTATATCAACAGACTTGATAAATATGCAAAATTAATTGATGTAATCAGTAACATTTATCACAATAAACTCTATATCGAAAAAAACTGTGAAATTCTTTTTAATAATATAATCAAAGAGTGTTTTGAAGTTTCAAAGGAGCTTGGGGATACTGCTGTGAAGGTACTAAATGAGATTAATAAAGATTTAATATTCTGTACATCTGAAAAAATTGAAGAGTGCATATTACTGCAAAAAATTGAAGAGTATATAGATCAAAATGAAGGAATGCTAATTGAAGACGCAATTAGGGCCATAGACGATGATTGCGGGGTAATTCAACGGTAAATATCCCGTACTTTTCCCATATATGTTCCGTCAAGAAGATAGCAATCAAAATCTTTTATTTCTAATCTGCCGCTATCAAAATAGGGGCCTGGTATAGCCTCCCCCTCTTTATTTATAGATACGCCTTCAATAACAGGATTAAAAGATGGCAAAATAATGATATTTTGCGATCCTTCTATCCTGAGAAAACATTTCATACGGGTTATTTTTCCGTTTGAATCAACAAATTCAACTACTGGGTGGACGTGACCCATAATCAAGTTGTTGCCCTCTATAAGAATGTGGCCATGAGTCAGTATATGATCCTCAATTTTAAATGACTTCATGACTTCATTATGAACTATTTCTTCTATGTTACCATCGTGATTCCCTTTGATTATCTTTACAGGTATATTAAAATCTAAAAATTTTGGGAGATTTAACTTTTCAAAAAACGATGTAAATGGAAGATTATGTTTCACATCCCCCAAAATAATTAGTTCCTCTATGTTTTTTCTCTTAATAATTTTTAATAAATCTGATTTCATTTTTTGACCAATATCGGGAACTTTTATCCCCTTTTTATAGTACTCATACTCTTTACCTAGGTGCAAGTCTGCAATAACAAGATATCTTGTATCTGATTCAATAACTATTGCAGGCTTATTAATCACGGGGTATAGTTCCATAATTTAAAGCCAATAAATTAAACTTAAAAATGCTTTGGTAACTTTTAATATGTGTGTCCATGAGTTTTGATCTTTTAGGTGGCGACATTGTCACCGTCTTGAATGAATTTAATATTATATCTCCCACTGATATCCAAAGTAGATCAATTCAAGAGATTTTAGATGGGAAAAATGTTTTGTTAATGGCACCGACTGGATCAGGGAAAACTGAAGCTGCAATACTCCCTCTTCTAAAATTAGTAAAAGATAGCAAGGCACCAGGCATTAAAGTGCTCTACATTGCTCCACTTAGAGCCCTCAATAGGGATCTACTTCTTAGGTTGGAAAAGATAGGTGATGCAATGGGAATAACAATAAAAGCAAGACATGGGGACACAACTCAAAGTGAAAGACGTCGGCAGAGTCTCAAATCCCCCGATATCTTGATCACAACTCCTGAAACATTACAAGCACTTTTCACAGGAAAGATACTAAGGGAGCATCTAAAGTCATTACTTGCCGTAGTCGTCGATGAAATTCATGAGATAGCCGAAGATAAAAGAGGCGTGCAGCTGAGTTTAGCTCTTGAAAGATTAGAAAGATTAAAAAACGGGAGGATACAAAGAATTGGTCTTTCAGCAACAGTTGGATCAAAGGAGGAAGTTGCAAAATTCCTAGTTGGTGAAGAAAGGGACGTTACCATAATTCAATCCCAGATAAAAAAGGAGTTTGACATTGAAGTTGAAACACCGGAGATATTTGAAGAGGACATAATGGTTGCAGAAAATCTGAAAATATCTCCTTATGTAGCTTCTTCAATTAGGAGGATTAAGGAATTAATTGATAGCCATACAAGTGTTCTTCTTTTTGTTAACACTCGCCAGATGGCAGAGATACTATCATCTAGATTTAATCTCATGGAAATGAACTTTATTGATGTTCACCATTCTTCTCTTTCGAAAGAAACTAGAATCGATGTGGAAACTAGATTTAAGAAGGGGGAGATTAAATGCATAGTATGTACTTCAAGTATGGAACTTGGGATAGATGTTGGTGCAGTTGATTTAGTTATCCAGTATGGTAGCCCAAGACAAGTATCAAAACTCTTACAGAGAGTTGGAAGGGCAGGACACAAGACATATCTTGTTTCAAAAGGAGTGATATTAACAAGCGATGAAGAAATATGTGAATCCGCCGTAATTGCAAAAAATGCATTAAACTACGTGATTGAAAAATCGCTAATACCTGAAAAATCTTTTGATGTTCTGGCTCATCAGATAATCGGACTTTCAATGGAAGGAAATGAAGTTTCAATTGAAGAGGCCTACTCCCTATTCAAAAAGGCTTATCCTTATAGAAATATGTCACTTGAAGAGTTTTGGAAAGTATTGCATTTTTTGGAAAGTATTAAACTCATTTGGATTAACGATGAAATAACCTATAAGAAATCAAAACAAGGATTTTTTTACTACTATGAGAATTTATCTATGATTCCCGATACAAAACAGTATAGAGTCATTGAGGTAGGAACAGGATCTTCGCTAGGGGTATTGGATGAGAATTTTATTATTTCAAACATCGAGATAGGTGGAAATTTTATTGTCCGTGGACGAACATGGAAAGTTTTGAACATTGAAGATGAAAAAATAGAGGTGACTGAAACTAGATCTGTTGGGGCTATTCCTTCTTGGGAGGGGGAACTGATTCCAGTGCCGTTATTTGTTTCCAGAGAAGTCTTTGAAACATTTACAGACGAAACAAAGATAGAAAATTTGCCTCTAACAAGCGATACTAAAAAAATTCTATATGACTTGTTAAAAGAACAGACAGATTATTTTTCATATTCAATGAATTCATTGGTAATTGAGGATATAGGGGAGTTTGTAATTATACATGCATTTAACGGGTCTAAAGCAAATGATACTCTTGGCAGGGTAATAACATCACTTTTAGCCCAGAGATTTGGTGAGTCAATAGGTATGAGGACAGACCCCTACCACATAATGATAAAGTTCCCTAAAGGGATTAAGGATGGCGGAATTATAGTAAAAAACACCCTTCTTGAGATAAATGAAGATCATGTTATTCCTATATTGGATATCGTATTGAAGAATACCCCTCTCTTTGAGTGGAAAATGATCCAAATAGCAAAAAGATTTGGTGTTATAAGAGCAAACTCTGAGAAATATTTAATGAAAAATATCCTAAAACTGTATAAAAATACACCCTTATACGAAGAAACATTAAATGAAATTTATCATGATAAACTAGAAATTGAACCAATAAAGGAGTTTATCAGAAATATACAAAATGGAAGAGTTGAAATTACAGTATGTAAAAACAATGAACTTTCCATATTTTCAAGACATCTTTTGGAGGGATCTTCTTTTGAGTTACTTTATCCTAAAAGGCCAGATAAAGAAATCATAAAATACCTTAAGAAGAGACTTCTAGAAAAAAGAGTTACTGTGGCATGTCTACATTGCAAGAAATGGAAAACAACTCTTTCTGTAAATAATTTTGAAGATAATCCCAAATGCCCACAATGTGGTGCAAGATACATTGGTATTTTGAGGAGAAGAGAACATTTAGAAATAGTCCGAAAAGGAAACAAGGGAAAGATTAGTGAAGAGGAAAAAAAGACTTTGAAGGAAATCAAAGATTCGGCTGATTTAATTTTACCTTATGGCAAAAAGGCCATAATTACATTGGCTGGGATTGGGATAGGTCCGAGGACAGCTAGAAGGATACTATCTAAAGATAGAAGAAATGAGGAAGATCTCTTTAAGGATATCCTCTCAGCAGAGAGGGTATATGCTAGAACTAAGATGTTCTGGCAATCAAACAAACAGTAGTTTCATTATGTCTTCTAACGCTTTATTTGTAGACTCACTATTTTTTCCACCTACAATCAAGACACTGTTTTCATAAAAGATGTCTCTTAAATACTCCCATTGACCAAATGATCTTGACCACACAACTTTTGATATCTCTGAATCACAAAGATCTTTTATTACCAGATTATTATTTTCATTTCCTATAAGGATTAGATTTTTCTTTGCTTTATCAGTTCCGGTAACATCCTTATCTATTTTAATAAGGGAAGTTGGCTCAACCTTTACTGTTGAATCGTAGAACAAATATAATTTGGATTTTTTCTGACTGACAGTAAGTTCAACTCCATCTCCATCTTTTTTGAAGTAGTTTGAGTCAAGAATGTCAATTTTGAAGTAATTCCTTGGGCCGTAAACAGTTTGAGGATCGCAACATGTAAGGTCAATCTTATCGCACAACACTATGTCAATTGTGTCATAACTACACTTCTTAAATCTTGGATTTAAGGGATTTAGATCAAGATAGTCATCACAAGTTCCGAATATGCCATCTTTCCCAGGATTTATATACACTGGCGAATAAAATGGAATCTTAATCGATGCATTACACTCCTCTCCTACTGCTTCAAACACCGGAATCTGCTGTTCTTCAAGGGATAAATTTCCATCTCCATTAAGGTCAACACCAAAAGCAATAACGTCCTCCCAAAGATTAGAGATAGTAAGATTGTAGTCATTGGGGTATGTTACAAATGGCATACAACATGAAGACTCTTCTATGGCCCCATAGTCCTTTAGGGAATAAACATCAAACTCTGCAAGGAGGGCATTGCCCGCTCCTTCAAAGACTTTAATCCCATCTATGTAAAATACCGGGACTGCCCATATAGTTTCTTCAAGACCATCAATTATTCTAGTTCCCCTTTCAAAGATAAAGTATGGATCATTTTCATATTGCTTTGTTGGAACAGTTGTAAAGGAACCATAGCCTCCTTTTGGATCACATAAAGGGACACATGAACAACATCTTGAACTATTTGCATCCATCACCATTAAAAACTCATTACTTCTCCCTGTAAAATCAGAAACTCTAAGGTAAACTTTGTACTCGCCTGAAAAGCTCCCATTACTTTTGACTTTGTATTTGTCATCCTTAGAAGTTGTTTCAGTCGTAGGGCTATGTATATCTAAAAGAGTTACAGTATACCAACCGAAAATTTTCGTATCGCCTACCTTAAATATCGTATCTGGGGAGTAAATAGGTATTCCATAGATAAAATATCTTATGCTTTGATCTTTGGAATGGTAAACCCCGTTGTAAATAATTGGATAATCCTTTTCAAATAATCTTATTCTATAGGAGTTATAGGGGATGTCATAAAGTGGCCCAAAACACCTAGCAAACACTTTCCTTTGAAAAGGCGTGTGTATATTTGTTATTCTATAGACGATATCGGAAACATTAAAGTCAAGACAATAGTCATCAGGAGTCTCGGTATCTGATAATCTAATGAAAATCTCTTCATGGGTTTCACCATAATCAAATACCTTGTTTCCATTTCCATATGGGTATAAAGATGAAGAATACTTATATCCGTCATCCCACCACAAGGATTTTAGTCCATCAGCAACCTTAATTGAATTCACTGTGGCATTGGCAGGATCAATTCTTATTATGTCACTAGCATTTAAATTTTGCAAAGTTACTTCATATTCCTCATAAATAGTATTTTCAATTCTTTTAGTATGCCTATTGGCTATAAGAAACGCTAACTTTGAAGCGGCAATTATATCGGAAGATGTTGCTTTTTCACCAACAACTATTATAGCCTTTACATCTTCACCTTCAAAAAAAAAGTCGTCCCTTGGAACTGAGGAAGAGCCTACATTAATTGGAAGTATTAAAGAAAATAAAATAATAAAAATTAATATTAGGCTCTTTTTCATACGTACACCGAATTCGATTCCCTATTTTTTCTTTATATGCTTGTTGTATACGTAGTATCCCGCTAATAGCAATACAAATATGAGCCCTATGATTAAACCTATTTTTGTAATACTCAATGTCTTAGTTACTGGAACGTCTATATTCTTTTGGAATAGGTATACGTTTAAGTCCTGCTTTTCTTTGTCTCCGACAGCCCTAATCCTTAGACTAAGTTGATAAATTTTTTCTTCAGCTGAAGATTTGATATCAGTGCTTAATACAGCTTCTGCTTTTTGCCCAGGATTTAGAACTCCAATGTAGTCATTTTTAGATGTGAAATCAAAAGGTTGTTCTGACCTTTCAATTGCTTCAACTGTTATGGACTCTGCCTTCTCTTCCCCGTTGTTTGTTATTGTTAGATATATCTTTACGTTTCCTCCTGTTCTTACATTCCTTGGCTCAAAGCGGTACTCAGTTATTTCAAGTTCGGGTTTCCCCTTAATGTCTAAGTTTAATTCAAATTCTTCTTTTAGGAGATTGTTAGAAGAATCCCTGTACTCTACGGTCATCGGTATGGCATATGTCATCTTTTTTGCGGATTTGTCTATATTTATTAGAAACTCTGCATCCTTTGCATATCCACCGGGTAAAGTTCCAAGATTATAGGAACTTTCATAAGACTTTGATAAAGTGAAAGGTTCCCCTAAACTAAGATATGCTTTTACATATTTTGCACTTTCAGTCCCTTGATTTGCTAAATTAACTTTTATTTTAACATTTTCATTCCCTGGCCTTATATTTTCTGGCATTGATGAGAAATTGACTACCATTAATTCTGTTCTACCTGTAACTCTAAGGCCAAATTGAATTGTGTACGGTCTTGGATAGGGATTTGTTCCGTCATAAAATACAAGAACAATTGCCATTGGATAATTGCCTGCAGGTATATTTTCATTGGCCCTCAGTTTAAATGAAATTACTTTTTTTGTTCCAGCTTCAAAATCTCCTATGTAAGAGGAGTCAGATGTGTTCTCAGGCATAAATGGAACCATAGCTCCAATAGGGGGGACATTTAGACTTCCCTTAACTGTATACGCTTTCATTGACCCTTCATTTGAAAGTAAAATTTCAAGATTAAAGGCTTCCCCAGGTTCCACATTTAATGGATTTGTTTTTATTTCATTTATCACAAATTCATACTGACTTCTGCCAATTTTATATCCCACAGGCCCTTTGATTATTACATTGACCCCTACATTAGATACGTCAATTAAATTGACAGTAATGTCATTTACTTTGAGAGATTCTCCTTTTGATATATAAACCCCCAAAGGTCCAACAGGGGCCGTGCCTTCAAGGACCATAAATGACGCCATATTGTCCTTGTAATCCATAAGAGAGATGGCATATGGCCCAACAAAGACGAAGTCGTTATCATGAAGATATCCCGAATAAATCACTGTATCCGTACTTCCATATACTCCTGGTACAAAAATGCTCATTATAAAAATTCCAATTAAAAAAATACTACTTTTTTTCATATAATACCTCCATTTTTTTCTTTATCATTTTTTCAGTATCTTGAAATATACTTTCTTGAATTATTAACAAAGACGGAAGGAAAATAAGAGACACTCCCATGCAACTGAATACTCCGATAAATAACATCTTCCCTAAGGTGTCTAATAGGGATAGAGAACCTGTGAGCATCGCAACAAAACCAAAACCTGCAACTATAGAAGAAACTATGATCGGTGCAATAACTCCTTCAAGGGTATTCCCTATTCTCTCGGAAATAATGGGGCTTTTTTCGAGAAGATACCTATTTATCGTTTGAATTGCGAAATCTATTCCTATTCCAGCCATCATTGAAACTACTCCGACAAGTTCAGAGCTAAGTGAGATCCCGAAAAATGCGGATATTCCCATCATCCACACTATCCCTAATCCGACACATATCAAAGGGATTAGTCCATATCTAATTGATCTAAAGGTTAAAATAACGCATAATAAGACTCCAATACTTCCAACTAAGGATATTTTGGACAATTCAGGTAAAACCATATTTGTTAATTCCCTATTTAGCGTCAAGCTGCCTCCTGGGTGTATGGTCAAGGGAGTTTCTGATATTATGTCTTTTATATTATCATAGATGCTAACACTATCTACACCCTTTGTTACATTTAGCCTTATCAACATATAGCCAAGACTTTCTGAAACTTCAAGCCTATGAATAAGATTTTCTTTTGGCAAGTATATTTCATCAAGTTTGAGATCAAAAGAGGATGCTTCTATCCCATGTACATTAATCAATTTTTGATTCAATAAATATGCTTCTTTTAATATATCTGGTGAGAAAACATTATCTGATTTTATTACAATGATAATTGAATTATATCTTTCAAACTTATCTTCCATCTTTAGGAACACTTGCATCTCTTCTCTATCGCTTGGCAATTGTCCTATGCCTTCCATTTGTTCTATTTTCATTAGGGTGATACCAGCACCTAAAATGATTGTGATTATAAATGATAATATTAGAATCTTTTTTGGATGTTTCCCATGAATCTCCGCATATTTTTTAATTAGTTTATCATAATTTGACATGTCACCACTCCCTCAATGCCATAATTGAAGGTAAAAATACCAACGCCCCAATAAGACAGCTGACAATACCCAAAGATAAAGCAATACCTAAGTGAATCATCATAGGCATTGATGAAAGAGCCAATGCCATAAAACCAGCAATAGTTGTGGAGCTTGATCCAATTGTACCGCTCCCGACTCCTGCGACCATGGCCACAATTCTATCTTCACGTGGTTTACCTTTTTTTAACTCCTCATTATAACGTAATACCATAAATATTCCATACTCTGCACCAAGGCCTATAATAATGGCGCCAATACTTGCTGTAATTATACTTAACGGGATTCTTGCATAAGATAGGATGCCTACCGTCCAGAATACCCCGCAAAGCAAGGGCACAATTACAAATAATGACTTGAATCTTAGAATTAATGTCAATAATACAAACACGATAATTGCAGATATAATCATTGTTTTGTATGCATCTTCCCTTAGGACGTTAATAATAGTTTTGTTTAAGACTGGGGAGCCCGTTATTTTATAGTTAAGTCCATGTAATTCTACTTTCTTTATTTCCTCTTCCACAACATTAATCAATGAGTTGATTTCTTTTTCACTCCTAACTCCACTTGTCTTAACAATAACAACAGCTGAGGAGTAATCTGTAGATATCAACTCTGGTATGTTCTTGGCCACTTCTCTCAATATAGTTTCATCAGGAGGGATACTTCTAAAAATAGAATAGTATACTGTTCCGGGGCCTATAACGTTTAGTATTTCTGGACGGGATTTCAATCGCATTTCCAAATTATACATGCTTTCTAAGCTTTGTTTATTTCGTATATCATTTGTAATATCTGGATTAATTTCTAAAAATATTATAATGCCTTCTTCTTCCCCAAATTCACTTTTAATAAGATTTTGAGTTTTTACAACATCAAAGTTTGGAGGCAATTCTCTTAAAAAGTCAGATTCAAAACGAATATTTAACGAACCTACTGTTAAAAAAATTGTAATAAGTAACATAGCAATAACTATGATTTTACTATATTTGTATTCAATTAATGCAAGCTTCCCAAAGAATGTATCCCTTAGCTCCGCCATTACTGCACCTCAAAAACTTCTTTAAGAAAATCTTCATAATAGAGGAGCTCCTTTTTTATACTGTTCATCCTTTCTTTTAATTTTCTGCTCCCCTTAGGGGTTATCGTGTAAAATTTCTTCCCTCGTGGCCCCTTACTTGTTTCTTCAATTAGTCCTTCAGTTGTAAGTAGCAGAAGTAATGGGTAAACTAAGGCTGGCGAGGGTTTTAATTTACCTTTGGATCTATTTTCGTACTCCTTTATAATGTCATATCCACAAAGTTCCCCCTTACTGAATAGCCAGAGGGCAAAAGTATCTAGTATATGAAAATAATGAAAACTTTTACTGAACTTACCAAAAGACATGTATCATTCCTCGATATATCGGATTATGATATATCAAGTTAAGATACAATATATAAGATTTTCGTGCCCTACGTTATCCAACTACCTTCTCCCATTTTTTGAGTTTTTGAACTTTTGATAAAGTTGAGCCTCTTTTAATTTCTTCCCTTATTCTGTTCTCTTTTTCTTTGACGTCAATGCTTCTGTTTATTATTTCTTGGGCCTCTTCTTGGGGTATTACCACAACCCCACTATCATCTCCAATGATATAATCCCCTCTATTGACTTTGAGCCCCCCACACACAACTTCACAACCAATCTCTCCAAAGCCTTTTGGATCACCTGCATCTGGAACTTCATATCTTGCAAAAACAGGAAAACGTATCTCCTTTAGATCGTCGACATCCCTTACAGCTCCATCTATCACAACACCACCTAGCTTTCTCATTACAGCACTCCAAGTTGCAAGCTCTCCCCAAATGGCAATATCGCCTGAATTGGTATCTACAACTAGAATTTCCCCTTCTTCTGCAAGATCAATTGCCTCAACGACTTTTGCCCAATCCCCGTTCATAGTTTTAATAGTCAATGCCCTCCCGGCCATTTTAAGTCCAGGAACAACAGTATGTATGCCCTTCATTGCTCCCCCCCTATGCATAGCATCTGAAACGTTAGATGATGAAACTTTCTTTAAGGCATCAATTAATTCTTCTTCTTTATATTTTCTAAAATCTAAACTTTCAATAGGTTTTGAGAGATCAATACTTTTTCTAATTATTTTTGTGGCATCAAGAAGATTGGAAGCTTTTGTAATGGCCCCACCAACAATTACTATGTCTGCTCCTGCAGAAATTACATCAGGTATATTCTCAGAGTTTAGCCCTCCTGCAGTTGCAATCGTAATATTAACGGCTTCCTTGACATCTTTTATATCTTGTAGCGGATTTTCTCCCTTCATCTGTTGATCAATGCCCACATGAATGCAGACATATTTTGCACCCATCTTTTCTACTTCTGCAGCTCTATCCACTTTATTTTTGACGTTTATTAAATCAATCATTATCTCAGAATTG
>JAAZKM010000276.1 GCA_012799835.1 Candidatus Methanofastidiosia archaeon | reverse complement strand
TCTGGAGGTTCTGTGTATGAATTATGTTGTTAATTTCACCATACGCTTTTCCCGACCCTATTATGAAAAAACCAATATTTAAACCTTGGTCTTTAAGAATTGAAACGGCTTTGATGGCATTTTGAATCCCTCGATTAGGGCTTAAGGAACCATGGTACATGAGAACAAGGTCTTTGTTCTCAAAGAGAGTGATTTTTTTGAAATCAGGGACGTGTTCATCGAAAATATCTAGTGTAACACCGGAACTCCAGATACCGATTTTATTCTCATCGAATTTATAATCTCTGCAGATTTGATTTTTTAACAGGGGCGTGATAACTGTAAGTCCGTCGACCAGATATTTCGCAGTTTTTAAAGAATATTCATACATTTTTTCTTTCAATATATCTGCCCGGCTGCTGATATCAACTGGTACTGTTCTTATGTCGAGACAAAAATTGGTTTTCAGAAATCCCAATTTTTTAAAAAACATAAATGGGGACAAAGCCCACAACCCTTTGTGCTCGAATAGAATCGTATCGGGCTGGTTAAAAACTAGCCGAAATCCGATATAAAAGAAAAGAGTGATTGAAAAAAACAAACTATATATACCCTTAAAAGGTAAAGTGGGAATAAAGAAAATATATTTTGATAATTCAGAAATGGGTTTATTACGGGCATAGGGAGTCACGAGCACAACTTCGTGGTTTTGTTTAATGAGAGCTCGCGTCATCTCTTCACGACTGGTTTTACTTAGGTCGGAATCGAACCTTTTGTAAACAATCCATATAATTTTCATCTTAATCCTTTTACATTTGTATTATACAAAAGACATAATTTCAGGTTTTATTAAGCTTGGGTCGTGAGAATATAAAATAGATAATCATACATGTTCCAAACAAGAGCAGTGAATAAAAAGTATTCAGATAGGGGATTGAAAACAGATAAATCGCAACGAAAGGTATCCAGATAATTATTCGAATGAGAGATTTGAGGGCTGCGCGTCCGCTTCCAGTAATATAAAAAATAATGACAATCAACAGTCCATACATCAATACCCCTGATCCCCCCAGTAGGATAATAGCGATCATCTGGCTTTTCATTAAACCGCCGATACTGATCACAATAATTCGCGAACATAAAAGGCCGATATTCCAAAAAAGAAAGATTTGTTGTTTCTCAAGAATATAGAAAATTGATGTAAGTGGAGATGAGATAAACTGAAAAAAAAACCATGGACAGAGGATTTGGGCATAGATTCCCGCAGTATGCCAGGAAAGACCAAACAAAAAAATGAAAATATCAGGGGCTACTCCTACAAACAAAAGCATGGGGATAAATCCCAAAAGAAAAAGTTTACTGAAGACTTTTTGAGTTATTTGTCCCAACTCGCCAGAGCGATTATCTTCGGTTGCTTTCGGAAAAAAAACTTGTGAAAAAGATCTACCTATCAAATTCATAGGAGCGATTAATACCCGATAGGTTAACCCGTAAAATCCCACAACTACAGGGCCAAAATAGTATGCGAGAATTATCGCTGGAATTTGCAGCGAAATTGTATTAATCAAAACAACCGGAGCTGTATACAAGGGAAAATTTCTATATTTGGCTGCAAGGCTTTTGATGTGTTTTCCGGAAAGG
>JAAZKM010000275.1 GCA_012799835.1 Candidatus Methanofastidiosia archaeon | reverse complement strand
AGGCAAAGAAAATTGGAACTTACTCTGCAACGTTTACAGTCGGACCAAATGTGCCATCTGGCAAATATCAGGTTACGCTAGTCGCATACTCTGAAAAAGGGGTCTTTGACAAAATAACATTTGATTTCATAGTCCCATAAAATTAATTTTAATTTTTCTATTCTTTATTTAATTTATAGCTATAGCATATTTCTATAACTGCTTATGTTCATGTCATTGCTTTTTTTGGGATAACGTATTTGCATGACTCTGCACCCATTGCGATACACTCTGTTTCGTGTACGTCATAATCTTTTCCTGTTGCCCACCTCATCATGCTCTTCCAAAACCCAACTGGAGGCCAACATATACACTGATTTGATTTATGATTGCCGCAATAGAAGCAGTTCTGTATTTCTATAGTGAAGGCATCAGGAGTTTCAGTCAAAACATGGGGGACTCCGTAAAGATTTTCACTTTCTTTTAGGACCCTCTTCAAAATAAATCTAGCTTTGCCTTCCTCACTCATGAACTTAGTTGCAAATCCAGCAAGTCCAAACAATGTTGGATTTGATTCAAGAGCATAGTCAAATGTAAGCTTCCCCCATCTGGTAAGCAGAGGCCTTGCAGCCTTTTCACCGAATAACTCAATCACAGCCCCCATCGCACTTTTGAATCTATCCATATCTAGGGTAGGCGTGTCATCATCAGGGGGTGGATTTTGTATGTAGCAAGTTAACTTAGTTTGAGTGAGAAGCATCTTTAAGCCTCTTACCCCAAGTTGATCCTCAACGCTCTTGAAAATTATATTTAAAAGAGAACCAGGTATTTTATTGTCGCTCATAATGATCAACTACTTGCCTAAATTGTAAATATATAAGACTTATCAAAAGAATAGGATACAAATTAATTATTATGGATTTTACTTATAACAACTATTGTTTTTTTAAAGCCCAATTATTTCGTTAAAATCGGGAAATTATTTAATCATTATAATTTTGGCTGAAAATTAATTTAATAAAAAAAAAAGATAATTATTTTATCCTCTACATGTTCTGCCACAAGTTCGTGTCTGTTTCTGCTGAGCTGTTTGATTTGGACATTCTCCTATGCAGTTTGACCTGTCACAGTTTCCATCGCACGTACCATTTCTAATGCAGTTGCCTGCATTTGGGCATGTATTTGTGGCATCCGCTTGACCTCTAAATGAAAGGACAGCACCGATGCTCACCATCACAATCAAGAAAATGACTGCAAGGCCAATTATATGATTTTTCTTCATAACAATCACCTTAATATTAAGAATAAACAGCCAATATATAAGGGATTTCCGAGATTATCCCCATTTAATTCCCAAATTCATACCACATTATAGAGATTTAGCTGACATTTCACATATGTTAAGGCCTTTTGAAGCATAACTCCTTTCTCTAAATCTAAAAGCGAGCTTTATTTTGACTAGATTAATTCCTAGATAATTCATACTCTTTTCAAATATCCCCAAAGTTGCCAGAATACATGCCTCTTTTAAAACTTATTGACTAAAATACGGGCGTTGCTATTTCCCCTAGGCCTTCCATAATACCTAAAATTTTGCCATAATAACGACTTTCTCTCTTTTATGTAGATCAATGCTTATTAATTTCAATATATTTCTTTCCCGATACTTTTATATATAGCTAAAATACCTGTATTATAATCCAATAGGTGATAATTATGAAGAAAATATTTGCTATATTGATTTCCTTGCTCTTTGTAGCAAGTGTGTTTGGAGTTGCATCCCTTTCAGCTACGGATAAAGCCACGGCAACTCCTGAAAGAGTAAAAGTTGGGCAGATAATAACAGTAACAAGTACTTACAATCCTTGTGCCTTTAATGAAACTCCGCCCAAATGTTATGATCCAACAGTGAAAATATACGACCCTTCAATGAAAAATATATCATTTTATCCAGATATGGGTTTTGAAACATTTCAAGATGCATCATCATATGTTACAAAACTCTCTGGTCCAATCGAAACATCTGATGGCATCTGGACATGGACATACAGAGCCAATTTTCCAGGAACAATTGTATTCGGCACTCCAAGTATTATAAACAGCCCTCCAGAAGGTAGAATAAGATCAAATCCAGTTACTATAACAAGTAATTCTCTTCCAATGGATAAATTTTTCAAGTTGTTTGGATTTGGCAAGAAAAAATAATTTAAATTTTTTTTATATCTTTTCTTAAAATTTTAAATTAACTAGTAAGACTTATATCTAACTAATCTTTCTGCCTGTAAACTAGGGAATGCCTGATACCATGCCAATTGACTTTTCTAAATTAAAACAAATTGACAAAAAAACTGCACTTGCTCTTTTCATAACTTTGGTATTATGGGCTTCAGCTTTTGCCGGAATTAGAGCGGGACTAAAATCATATGAGCCTGGCCATCTTGCATTACTGAGGTTCCTAGTTGCATCCCTTTTTTTATTGTTTTACGGTGCACATAAAAAAGTAAGGATGCCTGATAGGAAGGATATCCCAATGCTCT
>JAAZKM010000274.1 GCA_012799835.1 Candidatus Methanofastidiosia archaeon | reverse complement strand
AACCTTCCCAAAGAATTTTCTACCATATACTTTACTATCCACTTCGGCATAAAAAGTTGTGTAGCAGCGGGGATGTTTTCCTTTGTAATCTTTTTGTTTTTCTTGAGCCCTGCAAAAACTTCGTCCTTCTTTTCGGAAATATAATATTGGTAGAGCCATCCGATAATTTCTATACCATGCTCCCCTTTTTCTGCCTCTGATTTCTGTTCTTCTTCATCCAGTTCTATTTTCCAATCGTATTCCTCTATTTGCTCAACCAAATCCCTGATGATAGAACCCTCTGCCAATAACCTATCCGGGAGAAGCAGCTCTGTGTAATCTGCGATCTCTTCAAACACAGATGGCATAATTTTGCCTAATTGGTTGCATTGTCTAATCAACAGATATTTATATAGATCTTCTATATCGTTACTATCTTGTAGTCTAAATATAATTTCTCGGTCAACTTCTAAATCTATATTTAAGGCTTCTTTGATAATATCCGGCTCGGTTTTTCCATCTTCTACTGAAGACAATACCCTTACCCCTGTAGGAAGATAATTATTTACCTCCATAAAACGCAGGGCAATAAAACGATTAAACCAGGTATAAGCTACCTCTTCCACAACTTGTTCGAAGCCCTTGTTATTAATATTATCAATTAATTTATTGCGTTGTTCCAATTCATATTTTTTAAATGTTTTGCCGTTCTCTCTGCCCTTTATTCTGAAGCCGCCTTCGAAAGTTTCCGTGTCGAGTATTTTGTCCTCGGTTATTCCAATTTCATAGGCTTTATGGGTTACATCCTCGATAAGTTTTCTCCTTGCGTTGACGGCAAAATTTTTAATAACTGTTTTATTCATTATATCCCCCCAAGTTTAAACATTATAAAAGCCACAGGGGACAGTCCCCTGTGTCAACAGAGACTGACCAAGTGGACAGTCCCCGTAGCTTTTCATAGCAATGACAAAAATGTAAGGCTTCCATAACAATAATAAAATAAATGAATCCTTTATTGCATTCAAAATAACACAAAGGATAATCTACCACTGCACACAAACAATAAACCATTAAATCAATTTCAGCACTGTATCTTCTTTCAATTTCTCCCTTAATTGTTCTCTCAAATATTCAAGAAAACTTTCAATATCATCCTCATTTTCAATGGTTTTGGCCCCGTGAAATATGTTGGCCACACTCACATTGATAATTTTTTTACCTGTGTAGATTTCACCATTTTCCTGGCCTATTTCCGATTGTTCTTTTTCTCCCTTTTTCCTTTTTTGATCGATTCTCTTGATTTCCTCAAAACATCGCATTTTAATCCTGTCTGATTCTTCTTTCATTGCAATGGCTTCATAGAAATTATGAGTGGAATCCAACCTGTCCAGAAGATCTTTAAATCTTGCAGCAAACTTGCCATACAGTTCATCCTTAAAATCACACAAGTCCAGTTCATCTTTTACTTTGTCCCAATCACTCTCTATAATGTTTCTTACAGGTTTGCATTCCTTTTCCAACAATCTAACAAATCTATCGACAAAATCATTTACCAAGTTTGGAAGTTTTGATATATAGGAATAAGGTTCCTCTAATTTGACTATTGCCTCTATTTCTTTAATAAGGTCTATCGTTT
>JAAZKM010000023.1 GCA_012799835.1 Candidatus Methanofastidiosia archaeon | reverse complement strand
TACGTCTTTTGGTTTTATATCAACCATTTCATCATTTTTTCTTAATACATAGCTTTTGCTTTTCAATATTCAAACTGTAAGAAAACAATAATAAGAGGGCATTTCTTTAAACAGTAAGAAACGCCCTCTCGATGTTAAACTACCTCTTCAAATTCTTAAATAAGGATACATCTCCTTCACCGCCAACCTTAAGAATAATATGACTAGACTCTTTTGTCAGTTCAACGAAATAACTATCCTCATGTTTAAACTGTGTTTCAAATATAAAGAAGTCAACATCAACCGACTCATTATCATCATAGAAGATAACTTTACCAATTTCATAGTCTTTATATTTATCGTTGATTTCTTCCTGTCCTCTTTCAGGCAAATCAGCGAAAGTTACATACGATGTTGTTCCAATCAACTCTGAATCAAAATCATAATATGCTTTCGTATTATTTCCATCTTTAGTAAATGTTGCCACATCATAAAAATCACTTCTTTCCCATACAACATCAGTGTTGTTACCAAATTCATCATTAAAGCTCTCTTTAACTCTGTTGCTAACATCGGATCCTTCTAGCATTTCCAGCTCTTTCTTCACGACTTTAAGCTCTTTCTGCTCTTTTTTAAGCTCTTCTTTCGATTCCTTGATTTCTTCTTCAATCCTTTCCTCAGCCTCGATTAACACTTTAACCTTTTCCTTAGTTTGTGCAAAAACTAAAGAAATAGAAAAAAGAAAGGTCATTAATAAAACCATCAATTTTTTCATACTTAAGTTTTTTAATTAAATTGTAAAACCCATTATTTAATACATATCAGATCTTGAAAGGACTTAATCTCAATTCTGATTTAATTGAATTTAAGCAGCTAAATAAAAGAGTAAACAGACAGTCGAAATGTTTACATCCATAATGGAAATCAAAAGAGAGTCTGTAGAAGCAAACAACCCATTGAAACTTTATTCAACTGGTTAAAGAAAAAGACTAAAACTCAAATAGCAAACTACTCACATTATTAATCTTTTGTTCCTCAAAGTAAAACAAAATAAATAATATGTTGGTTCATCAATTAAGTGATTTATTATGTATAATTCAAGTTAAAACACACTGTCATAAAACCATAACTAAAAGTCTTCTCATTTACTATTTGAACCATTTTCTTGCATTAGGATTTCTGTGTGGACAGCCTGGCCAACAGCAAGGTTGTCGTTTACCTTCGTTCAACTCATTAAGCATACGTTCGATATGCGCTGTCCTTGTCTCTGCCTTTTTTACAATAGTAACCCAACATATCCACTCGTTTCGTTGAATTGGTGTAAGGTTATTCCAAATTGCAATTATTTGCTCATTAGAAGTCAATGCCTGTTCCATATCCTGTGGCACATCGTGCACTACACCAGTTGCAATTTTTTCAGTCATAATATTTAGGTTAATCAATTATTGCTTTTTCGTTTTTCCTCAAGTTTAACAACTTGTGTATACCTGCATTACTGGGATTTAAAGTCATTGGTTTTTCAGTTATTCTTTTCCACTATTCTCCGCATCAAAATCCACCATCCATTCAATTCCGTATTTATCTCTAAACATTCCAAAATATGTATCCCAAGGACTGACACCAATAGGATATTCAATTTTA
>JAAZKM010000273.1 GCA_012799835.1 Candidatus Methanofastidiosia archaeon | reverse complement strand
AAAGTAGATGACCTATTTATTAATTTATTCATTTTTTATAAAAATAAAGTATACTTCTCCTTTATTTTTATGTTCTTATTCTATCAAAACTAAATTTTTTTATGTCGCAATCAAAAATTAATAATTAAAAAGAAAAAAAATAATTATTTTAGAATAGGCCAAATCCACCCAATATTATTATGAATATAGCTACAGGTGCCACCACCCTACATATCCATAACCAAATGGTCTGAAATGCAAAAGGGCCATGTGAGGTAGTTTCTTTCTTGGCAATATCTGGTATTATCCAGCCGACAAATAGAGATATTAATAACCCCCCTACTGTCAACAGGATATTGTTAGAAATGAAATCTAGTAGGTCTAAGAAACTCATCCCTAATACGTTTAAAGAAACTGCGCCTTGTGACAATGCCGAAGGTATACCTAAGAGAAAGATAACTCCACCTATACTTAAAGCAGCCTTATGTCTTGGCCACTTAAGATTATCTATGGCATATGCTACGACAACTTCTAGTAAGGAAATTGCAGATGTGAGTGCTGCTACACATAATAGTAGGAAAAACAATGCAGACCATATTTGGCCTCCAGGCATTAATGCGAATACTTTTGGTAGTGTAATGAAAGTAAGTCCTGGTCCTGCACCTGGTTCTGCTCCAAATGCAAATACTGTTGGAAAAATTACAAATCCAGCAAGAAATGCCGCGGAAGTATCTAGTAATGTAATAATTGCAGCAGCTTTTGGTAAAGAATCCTTCTTTGATTTAATATAGCTTCCATATGTTATCATGCACCCCATACCCAACGATAGTGAGAAAAATGCTTGTCCAAGTGCAGCAAGGATGGTTTTCCCCGTAATCTTAGAAAAGTCTGGATTAAGATAGAAGTCTATACCTGCAAACGCACCGGGTAACGTAACTGCTCTAATAATCAATATTACTAAGATTGCAAATAATGCTGGCATCAATATTTTGCAAGTGTCTTCAATTCCTTTTCCAACACCCCTATACACAACAAATATTGTAATGGCCATAAAAATAGCAAGATACAATACAGTTTGGGGTCCATTTGCTATGAAGTTAAGAAAATACTCTGTCGAATCAGTACTTGTAGAAATCATACCCGTAAATGAACTGATTATATATTTTATTGTCCACCCTCCAATTACAGAGTAAAACGATAGGATGACAAATCCCGCTATTACCCCCATCCATCCAGCTATCTGCCAAGGTCCCCCTTTAAGTTTTTGGAATGCACCAACAGCATTCAGATTTGTATGCCTGCCTATTGCAAATTCAGCCAACATAACTGAAAAACCAATAGTTAACACAAGTAATAGATATATGAAGACGAATGCAGCTCCACCATTTGCACCAGCTAAATACGGAAAACGCCATATATTACCAAGTCCAATAGCGGATCCCGCAGCAGCTAGCCAGAAGCCTAGTTTACCGCCCCAAGATTCTCTTTCCACTTTAAAACCTCCTTTTATCTATAATTATTGTCTTGCTAAACTAAAAAAATTAGTTTAACATGACATTGTCTAAATTTTTGTTAACTAATATATAAGTTTTACCAATTAAGTTGCTTCATTACATAATATCCTAAAATGAATTTTAATGATTAGATTGTTTATAAATTCTATAATCTCATTTCAAGAAATGAGATTATAAAGAGAAATGTTTTAAATATTAAAAGGAAGAAATAATAAAGTGCACAATTTATAGCGGTTATAATCAGCTTATGATTCTAAACTAGAAAAATAAGGATAGCAATAGATAGTATATTCTGGTATTAATTTTTAATAAGACGAATATATCAAAACCTTTAAAAACTCTTTAGAAATCATTTCATTAGCTTATGGAATGTGGATTCAAGCGAAACGCTTGCCGAACCATAAGGAGGGATTTATTTGGGTTATTACAAATATATGGAAGAAGCTTGGAAAAAACCAAAAGAAGGTTATACGCGAGAGCTTTGGACAGAACGATTAATGCAGTGGAGAAAAGAACCTACAATATTAAAGATTGAGAGACCTACAAGAATCGACAGAGCAAGAAAACTTGGATACAAAGCAAAAAAAGGATTTATTATTGCTAGAACAAAAGTCGCTAGAGGCGGCAGGAAGAGACCCGCTATAAAAGGTGGAAGGAGACCTGCAACTAAAGGTATTTTGAGATATTCACCTAAAAAAAGCCTTAAATGGATTGCTGAAGAGCGTGTCCAAAGAAAATTCCCAAATCTCGAAGTATTAAATTCATACTGGGTAGGGGAAGATGGACAGAGAGTATTTTATGAAGTCATCTTAGTTGATCCATTTGCACCAGAGATATTTGCAGATCCAAGGATTAACTGGATATGTGAAAGACAGCATAAGAGAAGAGTTTTCAGGGGTTTGACGTCTGCAGGAAAACGATCTAGGGGACTTAGAAATAAAGGAAAAGGTGCCGAGAAGTTAAGACCTTCACTTAAAGCCCGAGGAAACAGAGGTAAGTAAGGTTGAATCCGTTTGGTATCGCATGGGTACAATTAGAAACTTTTTCACATGCAACTGAAGACATTGAGAAGGTAAAATTTTTACTTTCTAAATTTTTTTCTTTTGATATTATTTTTATGGAAAATAAGACATATGGACACTTTGGCAATGAAATTATTATGGTCAAAGTTGAACTTACAAAAAATAAGGAGATTAAATATTTTATATCTAATTTTTTATCAATTGTAAACAAAGACTATATACTTGAAACAATAGAAAAGCGAGTAGATGAAGAAGGAGTATTATTTATCAGGATGAACAAAGAACGAGTGTATGAAGATGACTTTACCATTGATGATAATGGGGATATATTACTCTCTATGAAGTTTGTCACATATCCAAAAAGTAGAGAAAGGGTTATTGAAAATGGAAAGTTTTTATTCCGCAATTGATCTTAGAGGTTATCCTTCTCAGTATTTCGCTAAAACGGCAATAGTTAAAGAAGTTAACATAGAAAACTATAGGGATGTTATTGATAGCTTTGTAGATAATAAGCATAAGAATTCTCTTTTTGGAATAGAAATTAATGATGAATCTAAAAATGTTAAGAAAATTGTAAGAAAAGCAGATAGCATGGACGTAATATTTTTTAAGAGTAGGGATTCAAAGGAAAATCGCGAAGCTCTTAAAAATAAAGAATTGACTTTAGTTTCAAATCCAGATAATCTCGATAGTGTGTGTTTCAATCTAGCCAAGGAAAACTCTATTGGTTTTGAATTAAATCTCCAAGAATTTATTAATAATCAAAGATACAGGCGAGTAAAAGTTTTAGAAACTTATAGAGAATTATTGAAGGCATACAAAAAATACTCATTTCCAATAGTATTGACCTCAGGCGCCAAGGATATTTATGAAAAAAAGACTCCTTTGACCCTTATTTCCTTTGGATGTATTCTTGGAATGGATATAAGAGAATCCAAAGCTTCAATAACTACAGTACCTGAAATGTTAATTTACAAAAATCAAAAATCTTTTGCAAGAAGATAAATTAGCGCCCCATATCTAAATATAATTTTCAATAGAATGTCCAGTAATATCTCATTTTTGGTCACTTCTTTTGTAAAAAAATGAAAAAAATGTTATCTATTAAAATATCTAAAAAATAACATATGATATTATTTTTTCTTTTTAAAAGCATCTGATAACATATCTTTAAGACTCTTTTTAGGTGCAGTTGTTTTTACAGTTGTTTGAGTGGCTTTTTGATCAACTTTAATTGCTTCTTGCTCTCGCTTAACCATTATTTCTTCTCCTTTACCCGCTTTGTAGACCACTTTGCCTTTTTCAACTACGTCAACATTCCACTGCGTATTCTTTGATACTTCCTTTTGAGCCATGTTTTCGGCCACACCTCTTATTTTAGAGTCTGACCAATCTGGGTGCTGCTCTTTTAACTCTATAATATATTTTTCTGTAAATTGTTTTCTTAAATCCATTATCATTTTATTTCTTTCAGCCATTGTTATAGTTGGTCTATCTCCCATTATAATCCCTCCTTACTTCTAATTTATATTATTTTCATGAGAATACGACTATTAAAAGATATTGGTTAATTTTACCAAATAGATTGTTTCTCCTAAAACAATCCTTTTCTATGTCTGTGCCTATGCTTACCTTGACTATTAGCTTTTCTTACATATATGTCCTTTGCAATACTTTTTTCTAATGCAATTTGAGTTTCATCTATCTGGACTATGAAAGTAGGAAAGGTTTGCAGTATCCTTATTTTAGACCCTGGGCTTAAACCCAAGGTGGATAGTCTTTGTAATCTAGGATAACTTTTTGTAACTATATATATGATGTTGCCTTCCTCTCCTGAACCCATATCACTAAGAGACTCTATTACAGGCTCTAAGATTTTTGATACATTTTTGCAGCAATTACCAGAGGGAATCTCAAATCCATGTGGGCAAATACTAGGATGGCCCAAAAGAGTACATATTGAGTCTTCAAGTCCTTCAGTTATAGTATGTTCAAGTTTACACGCTGGCTCTTCTATCTCATCAATTGTCATCTGTAATATATCTTTTAGGAGTCTTTCAGTTAATCTATGCTTTCTTATTATTTTTCTTCCGATTTCTTCCCCTTTCTTTTTAAATTTGATTTTATTTTTCTCTATCTCAATATAATTTTCCTTTTTTAGATTATCTAGGACTTCTTCAGGAGACATTCCCTCAGCTATTTCAGAAAAATTGCATCTTACATATATACCTTTGACAAAATTTTCAATCGTTTCATCATTTTGCTCTCTCATAGTCCATATATGTTCAAGTGATTCTTCAATAATCTCTTTTTGCATACGATCCCTCTTTCAAAATAATATCCCAAAATATTTTAGAAATATATTTGTTATTCCTCCAATCATAACAGCATACACTAATACAAAAATGAATATCATCGCCGCTATTTTTGGCCCCCTCTCTTTTATTATTACAAAAAGATTTGCAATACATGGAACAAAGAGAGTTATGACTATTAGACTAACAACTGTCTGTAAGTTGTTCATCAGTCCAATATCTTGTAATTGAAATAATCCTGCGGCACCATAATCTCTTCTAAAGAATCCCATTAAAAATGCTCTAGCTGCTTCTTTTGGTAGTTCTAAAAAATCTACAACAATTGGAGAGAATAGTTTCTCTATTATAACAAGTATATTAAACTCATTCAAGAAAAACAAGAATAAAGTTCCAAGTATAAAAATCGGTATTACTTCTTTTGCATACCACTCTAATCTCATTAAGGTCTTATACAAAATATTTGAGAGTTTAGGTACTCTTAGAGGAGGTAATTCCATTATAAAATCTGAGGATTGGCCCTTAATTATTTTAGATGATAGCGCACCTATAAGAACTAGTTGAAGTAAAACTACTAAAAAAATGAAAAGTAGTGCATAAAATGAAAGTGATGAAGCCATAGCGAAAATAACTGCTATTTGGGCAGAACAAGGCACTCCCAATGCCAATAATAGCGTTGCAATGAGTCTTTCTTTTTTTGAATCTAAAGTTCTTACTGTGATTGTAGCCATTGTAACACAACCACAACCCAATATCAAAGGTAAAATAGCCTTTCCATTTAATCCTAAAAATTTGAGTGGTTTGTTTCCCATTACTGCAAGTCGTGGAAAATAACCAGAGTCCTCAAGAAGGCCAAATGCTATGAAAAATGTTAGTACAATTGGAAAAATAATTGCAATTGCATATGTTAAGGCCATTGTAATTACTCCAAATTCTCCTACAAACATTCTAGAAATAAAATCATTAATAATATATTTTTCAAAAAGAATTTTCATTGAAGGATTAATTATCCTACCAAAAAGATTTTCTTCTAAGAATTCTACCATTATTTGTGCCCCAAGAAAACCAACAAATTCATAGAGTAGTAATACTATGCTTAAAAATATAGGTATTCCTGTAATAGGGCTTAATGTCAAATTACTTAGTTTTTCTGATAAATGTGTCTTTAAAACTTTTTCTTCCTCTTTTACTTTTCTCAAAATATGCAAAACTTCTTCTCTTCTTTTTTCACGGATATAATAAAAAAGAGGTACAGATATCGATTTTTTTGCATGTTCAATTATTTCTTTTGCCTCACTAATCTTTGTTTGATCTTTCAGATTTTTTTCGGCAAATGATTCATCAGATAATGCCATTATTGCTTTTCCCTTATTTCCAAATATTTTTGATAATTTTTCAATGGAATCATTTAACTTTCCATAATTCACTTTAACATGTGCTTTTGAAGAGTTCAGGATAGTTTTCTTCATTTTGTCGATACCCTTTCCTTCTACCGCCACAGTTTCAACTACTGGAACACCAAGTATTTTTGACAATCTATCTATGTCAATAAAGACACCTTTTCTTCTTGCTTCGTCAGCCATATTTAATACAAGAGTAAAAGGTAATTCTAATTCAGAAAGTTCGGAGGATATCATCAGGGCCCTCTGGAGATTTTTTTCGTCTGCAACTTGGACCACAAAATCTATATCCCCTGAAATAAGGACATTCCTAGTAACTTCTTCGTCTTCAGACATTGGAATAAGGCTATTTGAGCCGGGTGTATCAATTATGTCAACTTTTTTTAGTCCAAGTAGTCCTTTACCCTTAGATAATTCAACTGTTGTTCCGGGATAATTGGATACTGTTACATATTTGCCAGTTAGATGTGAAAAAATTACACTTTTGCCAACATTTGGGCTTCCTACTAATGCTATTATAGTATTCATCTGTTACTCCTCTTACAAACGTCACAATTGTTATCAGGATTACATTTTGGTATTTCTTTGCCACAGGGGCATATGGAGGGCCCCCCCATCATTTTGCATAAAGCATCAGTGACTTCGTTAGAGATACAATGCTCCATCCTACATGCTTCATCATGAATTTTCTCTGGAGCAATATATAAATATTCGGAAAGAAATACTTCGGCTATCCTATGTTTTCGTTTAATTTTGTTAGCTATACTAAGTCCTTTTTTTGTTAATGTAGCTCCTTTGTAAGGTTTGTAAAAAATCAGGTTGTTTTTATTTAGTCTCTGGATCATCTCAGTTACACTTGATGGTGAAACTCCCAAATGCTGAGCAAGATCTGTTGTCCTAGCTAAATTCTTTTCTAAAACTAAGTCTAATATAGCTTCCAAATACTCTTCAACGTCCTGTTTTGGCATTAAATCAATAATTAGTTTCGGTTGACCTAATTTATAAGTTTTTTGGTGTATTAAAATAAGAAAACACAATCATTTGTCAAATAAATTACTATACATAACATCTGGCGGAAGTATATTTTTCAAGAAAAAATATGTTTTATTTTTTGGTTTAATGGTAAGTACCCGCATTATATCTTCTTCTGTGTCTAAATCATAATATAAAGACTCAGAATAATGTATTTGAACGGGTATTTTTTTCTTCATAAATTCAGAAAAATGTTTCTGAAAACTTTTTTCTCCAAAATTTAATTTAAATTTTTTATCGAGGGGCAATAGTATTGCTGAAGTCCCATCTCTATTTGAAGGAGAAATGACTCCGCCCGGAGTTTTGGACAAACGGATAAGATCTTTAATATCTTTCTCATTGATGAAAGGAAGATCTATTGGTAATATCAATACTTTTTTTTCTTTTTCTTTTAGGATGTTTATCCCTTTTTCTAAAGCCTTGTTTAAATCTTCTTCATCTTCGAAGATTATTTCAATCCCAAGATTTTGAGGAATTAATGTCATGTTTTCTTTTTTTGTAAGCAAATAAATTTCAATTTCTGGAAATTTTTTAAGCAGCGAGATCATATCCTCTATTAGTGCAATTACTAAGCATGTTTTATTTTCCCCTAAAATACTGCCTAGCCTAGATTTAGAAACATTAACATACTTTAAAGGAAGAATTACGGGCAGGGTCATTCAATCATCTTGTTGAGGACAAATTTAGATAGCCTTGTTCTATCATTTCTTGTATTCATTAGTGTATTTGTCATTAATACTTCTATGTCAAGCTCTCTTTTTATTCGCTCTGCTATATTCGATTCAATCTTGTCAACTATAAATATGTCTAATAAGTCTTCATAGTATTTTGCCACGCCAAAAGAATTAACCTCGTAGTTTAAAGATTTCATCATTGTGGCAAGAGGTCCCTTAACAGCTCTCCCTTGGATAAGGGGAGAAATTCCGATAACTTTTTTTTTTCTTATACGTTTCTTTATACTTTTAAGGGAAAGTATTGTGCCTATACTCACAAGAGGATTGGAAGGTGGTATTATCACCCAATCAGAATCCTTAAGAGTATTCAGAAAATTTTCAGAGGGGCTTGCATTTTTTTTGCCTTTATATATAATTTTTTTAATATCGCCTTCAAGTTTTTTTATATAATATTCTTCAAAATGAACTGTGCAACTCTCCATTTGAATATGTGTTTGAAAGAAATCATCTGTCATTGGTAATATAGGGATGTTGATCCCAAATTTTTTACATAGCTCAGATGTAACTTCTGTTAAAGATTTTCCAGTTTTTAAAAGCTCCGTTCGCTTTATGTGAACTGCTAAATCTTTGTCCCCTAGTTTTATCCAATCTTCATGTCCCAACAATTTCAGGTAATTCTGACATACGAAAGAATCTTTATTTATGCCCCATCCTTTTTTAATATCAAGCTCTCCAGAGAGAGTATACATAAGTGTATCGACATCAGGAGATAAATGTAGTCCATAAATCTCAATATCGTCACCAGTATTCGCAATAACTGAAAAGTTCTGAGTCAGCCTAGAAAGACCGTCTACAAATTTAGCACCTCCCCCTCCTCCAGAAAGAACAGTTATCAGTTTACCACCCATTAAGATGAATTACGTCATTTAAATCTCTTCTTTTTGGCTTTATTGGATCTTCATCTGGTATTCCAATTAATAGAATCTCCTGCGGTAAAATATGATTGGGTATTCTAAGGACATCTCTTATATCTTCTGGGCAAAAAAGAGGCGCACAAAGCCATAATACTCCAAATCCTTTTTCAGTTGCCTTAAGTAAAATATTTCCTGAAGCTAATGCAACACTCTGTACTCCCATAATAAATTCTGCATTATCCCTCTCATCCCCATATTTTTCAACTTTTGAGGTATCAAAACAAGGGATAATTATGAATGGAGCATTATTTATTCTCTCTTTTGATAAGTTAATCTTTTCCTCAATTTCATATTGGGATTTTCCATCTTTTTTTAGATTATTTACCCAGGTTGAAGCCATTTTGGAAGATAGTTTTTCTTTTATTTCATCTGAATCTATTAAAACAAATTCCCATGGTTGTAAATTATGGGCTGACGGAGCTTGAATTGCTGCTTTAATTAAAGATGTCACATATTCCCTTTCAATTGGGATATTTTTAAATTTTCTTACTGTTTTTCTTCTTGTTATTAGATCAAAATCCATATTCTCCTCTTTTCACTTGAAATATTTTTTGACTTCTTCTACAACTATTCCGCCCAATGCAACTAAAGCTATCAAATTAGGTATTGCCATAAGTCCATTGAACATATCAGATATATTCCACACTATATCTACATATGTAACAGATCCAAAAAAGACTGTAAACAAGAAGACTACTTTATATAAAAATTTATTTCTAATTCCAAATAGGTACTCAAAACATTTTTCTCCATAGTAGGACCATCCCAATATTGTTGAATATCCAAAAAGGGCGGTACACAATACTATAACTACCGTTCCGATCATCCCTAAAGTTTGAGTAAATGCAGCACTTGTTAAAGCTGACGAAGTCAAATCACCGCTCCAAATGTCAAGATTACTCTCAAGTATTACAAATCCAGTCATTGAACAGATAATTATTGTATCAATAAATACTTCGACTATGGCCAATGTTCCTTGTCTTACTGGATGAGGCGTCTTT
>JAAZKM010000272.1 GCA_012799835.1 Candidatus Methanofastidiosia archaeon | reverse complement strand
TTATTCTTACATACAAAAAACATATTTTCTTTTTCATATTCAAGTAATTCTTCTAAGTGGTCTGCATAATCTTTTTCTCTCTTATTGATTATTTCTGGCGCTCTTGAGAGATCCATCTTCCAGTAGTAAATATACCATCCTGTTTCTTTGTCTTTTATTCTCCTATAAGTTGCAAGTCTATTATCATAAAGTTTGTATAAGGCCCTCCGAACATTATTAATTCTTAAATGTGTGTCCTTTGAAATTTCCTCATCAGTTGCTTCTTTTTCGTAGATAATATCCGCAACTTCGACACCTTCTTCGCCTAGCAGTTCCTCAAGGAAATCAAATAATAATCTTTGATCTACTTCCATTATATCCCTTCAATAAAAAATTCAAAGTAATAATTTATTATGTCGTTTTTTTATATAAATGTTTGCTTCTGTTACACTTTGATTACGAGAAAGAGCGCCATATTTAAACTTTTCGGAAATATTTCATTGTTGCTTAATTTAAGGTTAATAACGTTTAAGAAGTATATTTTAAAATATATAATTAGATAGATTATTAAAGGATATTCTAATTATTTTTTTATGTTAGGAACTTTATTAAATGTTATTTCAATCATTTTAGGTAGTGTATTTGGTATTCTAATCAAATCAAGTTTTTCTGAAAAAATAAACAAAATTATTTTCCAAGTTATGGGTTTGTTCACAATCACCCTAGGAATTTCTATGGCAATAAAGACAAGTAATTTTTTATTAGTTGCATTTAGCTTATTTTTAGGATCATTGGTTGGTGAGGCCATAGATCTAGAAAAATGTCTGAATGTGATAAATAAAAAACTGAATAGTAAAGTTAAGAATTCAGGTGACAAATTTTCAGAAGGATTTATAACAGCAACACTAATGTATTGCATTGGTCCAATGGCAATACTTGGATCAATTGAGGAAGGTCTTGGTAATTACCCGAGCATATTATATACAAAATCTATTTTAGATGGGGTTGTATCAATTGCTTTAGCATCTGCATTGGGGGTTGGAGTAATATTCTCAATAATACCTCTATTTTTTTATCAAGGAAGCATTACGTTATTTGCAGGCTACTTAGGTAATTACCTAAGCGAAGCGCTAATTGTAGAACTTAGTGCAGTTGGAGGGATTCTTCTTTTGGGACTTGGGATAAATATTACTGAAATTAAAAAATTTAAAGTAGTTAATATGTTACCAAGCCTTTTAATGATTTTAATTATAAATTATCTTTTTGTATAGGCATTCATGCAAAAGGATAAAAATAAATCTTAGCTTTATTGATTGTGATATCATGAACACCCCAATAATTCTTGTCAACTTTAAGATTTATGATGAAATATATGGAATTAAAGGGCTTGAACTTGCTAGAGTTTGTCAAAAAGTCTCTGAAAAGACTGGCATAAATATAGCAATTGCTCCTCAAGTGATTGATTTAAGGTATATAGCTGAGAAGATTTCCATTCCTGTATTCTCCCAACATGTGCATAATATGAAACCTGGCAATGGAACTGGAAAAATTACTCTTGAAGGAATTAAAGCTTCTAATGCCGTTGGAACTCTCATTAATCATTCCGAAAATAGAGTAATTATATCAGATATTGAATCAATTGTAAAAAAAAGTAAAGAGTTGGATTTGATATCCGTTGTTTGTACCAATAATATTTCGGTTAGTAAAGCTATAGCAATGTTTAATCCAACATTTATTGCTGTTGAACCTCCAGAGTTAATCGGAGGTAACGTATCTGTCACAGATGCAGATCCAGACATAGTAAAAAATACTGTAAAAGAGATTCAAGCTATTTCACCAGAGGTAAAAGTATTATGTGGTGCAGGGATAAAAAATGGAAACGATGTTAGAAAAGCTATTGAATTGGGTGCCGAAGGAGTTCTTTTAGCATCTGGTGTTACTAAAGCAAAAAATCCTTCCCAAGTTTTAGAGGACCTTGCAAGTGGTGCAATGTAATGAGTATAATCGAAATAAAAAATTTGACAAAAAAATTTGGAGATAAGTTAGCAGTTGACGATATTTCGTTTGAAGTGAAAGAGGGGGAGATATTTGGCTTTTTGGGCCCAAATGGAGCAGGTAAAACTACCACTATTAGTATTCTTTGTACCCTCTTGCAACCCACTAATGGGATTGCTAAAATTGCAGGGTATGACGTCACAAAGGAGAGGGATGATGTGAGAAATTCAATAGGCATAGTATTTCAAGATCCCTCTCTGGACGGAGACCTTACTGGTGAAGAAAATCTAAGATTTCATGGAATGGCCTACAAAATCCCTAAACAGATAAGGGAAGACAGAATAAAGTATTTGCTTGATATGGTCGATCTTTTTGACAAAAAGGATGAAAGAACAAAAAATTATTCTGGAGGGATGAAAAGAAGGCTTGAGATCGCAAGAGGGCTTCTTCACCACCCCAAAGTTCTTTTCTTAGATGAACCAACAATTGGCTTAGACCCCCAAACTAGAAACAGGATTTGGGAACATATTATAGAACTTCAAGAAAAAAACGGCATAACGATTTTTTTAACTACTCATTATATGGAAGAAGCTGAAAATTGTAATAGGATAGCTATTATTGATCATGGAAAAATAATTGCTTTAGATACTCCGGAAAATCTAAAAAAAAATCTTAAAGGAGATCTAATTACTCTAAAGACTTCTGATAATCAAAAAGCTAATGAATTAATTAAAACATGCTTTTCAATTAATCCATATATAAAAGACGATTCAATATTTATTTACGCTGAAAATGGTGAAAATTTCATCCCTAAACTGTTTAGGGCATTAAGAACTTTCGAAATTACTTCAGTAAGTGTTAGAAAACCCACATTAAATGATGTATTTATCAAACTTACAGGAAGAGCAATCAGAGAGGAAACAATGGATGGAGTTGGAAGGATGAGGGAAAGAACTAGGGGCAGGTAAAATGTTAAATGCAATATACATTATTTGGCTAAGAGAACTAAAGAAATTTATTCGAGATAGATCTAGATTAATATCATCAATAGCTCAACCATTAATCTGGTTACTCTTGATAGGAACTGGATTTGGGGCAACCTTTGGTAAAGTGGGCGATTTACAATATATCCAATTTATGTTCCCAGGAATACTTGTTATGACTCTTCTATTTTCTTCCATGTTTTCTGCCATATCGATAATATGGGATAGAGAGTTTGGTTTTCTAAAAGAAATGCTAGTTGCACCGATAAGGAGAACTTCTATAGCAATCGGGAAAGCTATCGGAGGGGCTTCAAGAAGCACAATACAAGGTATAATAATATTGGTATTTTCACCATTAATTGGAATAAACATAACGATTCAAAAGTTTTTTTTAATTGTTCCCTTAATGTTTTTTATAGCCTTTACCATATCTGGTATCGGGATAATAATTGCTGCAAGAATGGAATCATTTGAAGGTTTTAACTTAATAGTAAACTTCGTTATAATGCCAATGTTTTTATTAAGTGGAGCAATTTTTCCTATTTCTAATTTACCACAATGGCTATCTATGATTGTTAGTATTAATCCACTGTCCTATGGAGTAGATATTATGAGGTGGGTGATGACTGGAATTAGTGAAAGAAATCCTGCCTTAGATTTAATGGTATTGTCATTGGTATGTGTTTTAACAACTACAATTTCTGTCTATCTTTTCTCAAAAGGAAAATAAAATTTATAAAATATTTTTTGCTATTTTTATAGAATTGATTACCAAATTTAAAGTATTGTCTAAATCATTTAAATCCACTATTTCGACAGTTGAATGGATATACTTTGAAGGTATCGAAATAACTGCTGTTGGGATTCCATCTTTATTCACATGTACTACCGCACCATCAGTACTTCCCCTTGAGATGTGAGTTTGGTATGGTATGTTTGCTTCATTAGCGGCTTTTAGTAGAATTTCTTTTACTTTTTGATTTAGGATAAATCCTCTATCCATAAGATCAATAGACGGGCCTTTTCCAAGTCTTATTGAAACTTTATCCGATTCAACTTTTGGAATTGGCCCTCCAACTG
>JAAZKM010000271.1 GCA_012799835.1 Candidatus Methanofastidiosia archaeon | reverse complement strand
GTGAAATTCTCACACCCTCAAAATCACTTTCAATTGATTGGGATAAAATCAAAGAAGAAGAATCCTTTGATGGATACTATGCCATAGTTACAAGCGAGTATAAAGAAAATGATGACAGAATTATTGAGATGTACAGAGGGTTATGGAAGATTGAGGAGGCCTTTCGGGTTACTAAAAGCGATTTGGAGGCCCGTCCGGTATATGTATCGAGGGAAGATCATATCCAGGCACATTTTCTTACTTGTTTTGTGACACTTGTGATTGCGAGGATTCTCGAAATGAAAATGGATCGTCGCTATAGCATTGGAAAAATGCTTGAAAGCCTTGATAAATCAGAGTGTACGCTCATAAAAGCGAACCATTATTTGTTTGATTATATCGATAGTGTCTTGGAGGATATCGGCAACAAATTTGATATCGATTTTTCTATCAGAAGCCGAACTTTAGGTGATATCAAAAAAGTTTTGGCCAAAACAAAAAAATGAAAAAATACACTACAACTTTTTGTAAAGTCAAAGAGCCCTAAAACCTTTGTGTTTCAATGGTTACGGGCTCATTTTTATTCATTTTGCTGCAAAACTCAGGTTATTTGTACCAACGTATATTTTAACACAATAAGTCAATATATTCAATACAAAAAATATAAAAGCACGGCGAATTCATGAACCCAGTTTCTTCCTACTCTCTTTCAGAAGAGATTTTAAAAATGCCCTGGCGGCATATGGTATTGTCAGAAATGAGTAATGGTCACATTAAAGAGTAACAGACCAAATTGCAATATAAAGAAAGCCGGAAATTCCTAAATGGAGATATCCCGCCACATTAATCTTACATGAAGTTTATCTTTATTAAGTGATCACGGTATTTAAAGTCCATGGATGCCACAAATCGTTTTCCCTTCATACTTTCTTTAGGACGAACTGTAGTGTCTTTTTTTGCAACATTAAACGCAATTCTTTTTATGAGGGCTAAATTTTGAGGAGCATATCCCTTTCGAGTCTTATTAGCATCGTCCCGGTATGTTACATCCAAACTCCAATGAAAACTTTCAACTTGCCAATGGTTTCTAACAGCCTTTTCCATTTGCTTTACTGTATTGACACTACCGATAAAATAAGCATATTCGCTGGATTTATTATTGCCAACTTCAACTTCCCTCAAAACCATGCCAACGCCTTTAAGTCCTATCCATTCCTTTCTGGCGTCCAGCATCCATTGAATATCTTGAGAATAATAATAAGTTCGACTCTCTATTCGTCCATGACCTTTTTCTATTGTTCTCAACATCGATAATGATGAATCTCCGATTGGATCCTTTTTGTTTTTCGTGAGTTGATGGGCAATATTCAGATTTTCTCGCTTGTTAACCATTTCATGATTCTGAAAGTGTTCTACAATATCATTAAGCAAGCTTTCTTGGTTAGCCTTAACATTTAATACATAGTCAGCCTTACACCCATTCACAATTTTTTCAACAATCTTCTTCTGACATCCCATTGCGTCTATAGTGACAGTGCACCCTTTAATGACCAACATATCCAGCAGATCCGGGATTGCAGTAATTTCATTGCTTTTTTCGTTTGTTTTTACCTGCCCGATGACAAGGCTATGCGAGCGACAAATAGCACTTACTATATGAATCCCTCTGGATTCCTCATCAATGGAGCCTCGACTGGTCTTCCCATCTATGCTGATAATATCGTAATCATCTAACTCAATAGCTTGTCCCATCCATAGAGAAAAGCATTTTTCAAATTGTTTTGGATTAATGATGTTAAATAACCTGCCTATTGTTGAGAGAGATGGCAGCCCATTTTGCAGACGTATATACTTTCTTAGCCATAATTGATTAAGTTCCATATCCATCCAAAGCTTTATATCTTTCCACTCGTTGCACCCACAAATAACAGCTGCTATGACAATAAAGACTATATCCAAAAGCTTATGTAACACTTTCCCTTGTTCCCGGCGATCTTCAAGGATTGAAAAGCTCTCAAAAAATTTTCCTTCGTACATATTATAATATTCCTTTTCTGTTATTATTTATTTATATTATATAACATTTTACTCCAAAAAGCAACAAAAAAAATGACCTGAAACGCATATTTTATAATGGTTTCAGGCCATTTTCGGATATTAACTTAGCTTCAGCTAATTGGTAATTTATGGGCTCATGAATTCGCCGTGATATAAAAGCAGGAAAACCGCCAAAGGGCGATAGTTTCCTTATATGCGGTTGACTCAATATCTATATCATTTCTTCAATCGTCACACCTGATTTGAATTCAATGGTCAGCTTTTCATCAAATACCGTTACTTTTTCAATTAGCCGCCTTACTAATTGCTCATCATACTCCTCTAACTCGCAGGATTGCTCATTCAAGAAATCACTCATTTCAGCG
>JAAZKM010000270.1 GCA_012799835.1 Candidatus Methanofastidiosia archaeon | reverse complement strand
ATGCTACATCATTTTTTTGCAACTTATTCGCTCTGTGTAACACTAAATCCCAATCTGATTTTCTTTTTATAAAAAACAAGCCTTTTCCTGAAGCTCCATAATCATCCTTTAATACCATCGTACATTCAGGATGTTTGCTTTTTATGCTATTCGATGCGTCAGACAGATCTTCAAATGAATGACATTCAACTCCAAAAGTAACATCAAAGTCTAACTCTCTCGCTATGTTTCTAGCCGTGATTTTACTATTTATCCAGCTTGCTAAGTCATAAGAAGGTCCAACTATTTCTGTGCCAATTAATTCCGCAATCCTGTTTTCATATTTTGTGATTGCATACGGTACTAAATATGTTTTTGATTCTTTTGAAATATCTTTGAGAATCTTAATTAATTTATTGTCGTCTAAAATAATTTCAGATATTGATTTCTGATTATTATTAGCATTAGCTGGTGTTAAAATGGCAGGTAATCCATCAAATATTTCTCTTATATTATTGCAAATCATTTCATTAGGCTGGCGGTGCATTATTACAACATCATTTTTAGATGCTAACATTAACATCATTTGTTCCATTCCCAAAACAGACATCTTGTCAGCAGATTCAATCCTTGGGAAAAAACCTAATGTTTTTTGATCCCACTGGAAATCTAAACCGACATTAAACCACCAAATACATTTTGCGTTTTGGAAATTATTTGTTATTAAATTGTTAAAATCACTTCGTGTCATTATGTATCTTACTTTCTAATAATTCTTTTAACTTATTTTTTGTATCTAATCTTTCCACGAGTAAATATTCAACATCAAACTCAACATTGAATTTCGCTTCAATCGCAACTACTAACCTTATAGAACTTATGGAATCCATCCCCAGTGAGTCATCTTCGCCAATATCAACAGCATCGACCTCCAATTCTAAATTTTCATTTATCAACTCACAAATTTGTTCCATTAAAGACATATTACATCCTCCATTATAATTTTAGTTGTTATGCATTTGCTTTTTTGCTATAACCTTATAGACGTGCCAATGGCGGAAAACCTTCTTCCCCTGTGGGCCTACGACTTCACTTTCTTGTTCATCTTCGGAATAATGCTCATATTCAAATCCTTCGAACATGGTATTGATTTGATCCGAATTAAGTAATATTGCTTTCTCTTTGAAATCATCGTTTAAGCCAAAAAAAGTGCCCGCAAAACGCCCTCCTGGTCGAATAGAGTTTTTAATATTTTCCCAAACTGATGAAAAATATTTTTTATCACAAAAAGGCAAACTGCAATTTGCAATAACTAAATCAACTGTAGGAAATATAACGTTTTCAAATCTATCTTTAATGACATTTATTCTATCTATATATTTATTCCCAATTGTTTTTAGCATTGTTTCAATTCCCTGAGTGTTTATATCAACAGCAATAACTTTCCAATTGTGGGCTAAGAAATATGCACAGTCTGATCCGGCGCCGGCACCTAAATCAATCATTAATCCTGTTTCCCCCTCAAATAGTTCAAGAGCTTTTACTGCCATTAGGCGAGGTGGCATTTTTAAATTAAAATTATTAAATGTTTCAACAGGGGACATATGCTCGTTTGGACTATCATTTAATAACATACTGAAACTCGCCTCCAAAATTATCTATATCAGCTCTGCTTAAATTTACAAACTCCAAAAGATCATTAATACTTTCTGGCTCAGCAAAATATCCTGTATTGTCAATTTCTTTAAGTCCTTCTTCTCTTGTTATATACCCCATATATACAGCAGCACTTATTTCCTTTATGGATTGCGGTATATTAGATGATCTTATGTTTTTGTAAAGCTTATATTGGCAATAGTCTTTGACTTTTTCAATTTTACAGCTTGTATGTAGTAACGAATTTTGACCTGTTGGCGCTTTCCAATCCAACTCTTTTTTTATAATAGTTACTATATCCCCCCAGCTTTCATATAAATCAGTATTTGCAAGATGTTTTATAATAGGAATATTGTTATCCTTATTGCAAATATAGTTAATTATTTTTTTTGCATCGGCAATAAATGGTATTTCTTCCCTATTTGAATTTAAACGTTGTAAACTTCGTAGTAGAAGCATTAATTCGGCAATTGTTTGATCTCGGTCTCTCGCTTGCATTGTATCTTTTGTTGTTTTTGAAAAAGTTCTACCTATCTTAATGCTCTGTACCTTTTCAGCGCCGTCAATAATTAATGGAATGTTTTCCTGAATAGCTACAGGATAAAAAAGCAAGTATGCAATTAGAGGACAAAGGCAAGGGATACCATCTTTAAACATTTTTATTCTTGTCGCTTCTCTTAACTCATCCAATCTTATAGTTCTTTGAATAAACTCAACATTGGGTAACCTTTTCATAGCTGATTCTATATTGCGCAAAGAAGAATCCTGCATAAAAGGCATATTCCATGTTGCGGCTAAAACTCTTAATTTGAGTTTTTTTGCTAAATACCACAGCAGAAACGATGAATCCTTTCCTCCAGTATATAAAACCATAACATCAAATCTAGACTTATTGCCTTCGCAATACGACATTAATGTTTTATCATTAACTAAATTATCAGCCCACATCATTTCATTCATAGATTTATCGTATAGCTGGCAAATGGAACAAATCCCATGTTCATCAAATTCCAGATCTGGAATTATAAAGTTATTATTTACACATTTTGCACATATTCTCATGTCTTTTAATAAGGCATTTTTCTTTAATTGACTTGCATCAATAATTATTTCTTCTTTTACTAATCCTATAATTAATTGAATTTGCTCATCAGATAATTCATGTTTAGCTATATTGTTCAAAATATAACTTAATGAATTCTTTGCGTCAAAACTTCGTATTATATTCGCAATTTGAGGATCAATCTTGATAGATTTTTGCTTTTCAGAACCTTTTGGAAAAGAATTGTAATCCAAAAGGCAATCGTCATTCAGTCTCCATCTCTGCTGGAGCATTGGAATTATATCCGGTATAGCGATATTGTTTTCCATATAAACATCCCTTTCATGAAGCAGCGTATTATCTGTTTATTCAAACTTAATCAAGAAGAATTTTCCTTTTCCGATTTGAACAATATTATCACCTGCGAGGAGTAAAACATCATTTACATCAAGCACTTTTAAATTGTTAACAGACACAGCTCCTTGCACAAAAAGCCTGCGCAATTCACTTTTAGACTTATAACTACCAGCTTCCAACAAGCCATCAATTAAAACATCTTTAATCTGTTCATGGCTGTTAGATTTTATAGTAATAATAGGTGCATTATCGGGAATTATCCCTTTTTGAAAAGCTGCCTTAAAATTATTTTCAGCATCTACAACATCTTCATTTGGATGATATAGCGATATTATTTCTCGTGCAAGTTCCATTTTTATATCACGAGGATTTTCTCCATTTTTTAGTCTGCCTTCTATTTTTTCAATTGCAACAGGATGCAAGTCAGTACAAAGATTAAAATATTTAATTATCATATCATCTGGTATCTTCATGATTTTCTCAAACATTACATTAGCATCTTCGTCAATTCCAATGTAATTGCCCAAACTTTTACTCATTTTTTCGATACCATCTGTCCCTTCTAATAATGGCATGAATAATGTTATTTGAGCTTCTTGATCATAATCCTTTTGAATATTTCTACCCATAAGAATATTGAAAATTTGGTCTGTTCCCCCAAGCTCAACATCAGCTTTAATAGCAACAGAATCATATGCCTGCATTAAAGGATAAAAGAATTCATGAACCGATATAGGCTGATGGTTTTCAAAACGCTTAGTAAAATCATCTCTTTCAAGCATTCTAGCAACCGTACACTTTGACGCCAATGTAATAACATCGGCAAACGAAAGTTTGTTGAGCCATGTGCTGTTAAAATGAATTTCAGTTTGTTCTCTTTTTAGTATTCTAAATATTTGATTTTCGTAAGTCTTTGCATTCACCAATACTTCTTCTTTTGTCAGTTGTTTGCGCGTTTTGGATTTGCCTGTCGGGTCTCCAATCATTCCGGTAAAATCGCCCATAATAATTATGGCCGTATGACCTTGATCTTGCAGTTGCCGGAGCTTTCTTAAAACAACAGCATGTCCAAGATGGATGTCTGGTGCAGAGGGATCAAGCCCTAATTTTATTCTGAGAGGGCGATTTTCCTTTCTTGCTTTACTTAACTTATTAATTATTTCTTCTTCAGATGAATGTTCCATAACACCTTTCAGCATTATCGAAATTGCTTCGTTGTTCTTCATTATTAAAATCCTCCAATTTAATCTCTTTTGATCATTACCCGCCACTTGGATCTAAGAGTTGTATAAATTAAACTTGTGGCAGCTACGAAAGGGTCTGAAAGCCTATTATAATGCCCCGTATCGTGGGCTTATATTATAGCAAAATATCGCGGTGAAATCAAGCAAAAATGGTTACAGCCTTTCGTTGCTTTGTTCATTTATAACCCTCTGTTTTGATAATATTGTTACAGAGTTTATTTTCTAAACCCGAAAGTAATTTCAACTCGTTACTTGCCAGTTCCAGCAGTTGTATCTTTTTTGTTATCAGGATTTTTATGAAAAGATTTTTAAGAGACTCCCATTTTTCGTGGATCAAAGACATTTGCTCTACATACTTTTCAGAAAAGCCTATGTATTTAAAGAAACTTATGGTATTATATCGTGAACCTGTTATATATATCATTCGCCTTATCAGGGTCGCATAAGAAATATCAGAAGGATATAATGTTAATTTGTCTATGGAGTTTATTGTTGCCAAATCACTGCTTAAATCATTAATTAAATCATAAATGCGGTTTTCTATATTTTTATTTAAAAAGAGTAAATATTTTTCTCTTAGTAATTCTATATTTTTTTCAATTGAAAGAGGTTCGGGCTTTATATCTATTGAGTAACACTGTTCGATGCTACCAACAGCAAAATTATGGATTTTCATATTTTCTTGACAATAAAATGAATCCGTTACAGATATGCACTTTTCTTTTTTATTAAAAGATAATAAATACGTATGGGGCAGGTGATATTTATTATATGCTGTATTCCAAGGGATAGTAAAGCTATCGGACATAATTAACAATATATGATTACTTTCAATATGATCAATAATATCTGATTGCAATTTTGAGAATGCACTGAAATTGATATTCAAATAAAACTCCGATATTTCAAAGTAACGCTCAATACCAATATCAAAAAGCGAGTGATAATGTATTTTTTCACCTATAGTATCTTTATATTTATCAAAGCCAAAATCCCATGAATATAAAAACAATGGTCTAAAATCTTTGCTTGTTGCATCGCAAAGATTGGCAATGCAGTTTTCAACGCAATTATGAGTAATATATCTCTTCGGTCGTACTCTTTCTATCATTGCAATACCCTCGTCACTATTCCTTTATTAACTGCGATTTTTTCATCAATGTCAATTTGCAAAGCAGGTTTGTGTGAAATAATAATTAATGACTTATCTTTAAATATTTCATTTAAATTGGATAATATTTTTGTTTCAGTTATAGCATCAAGGGAGCTTGTCGCTTCATCGAGAATAGCAATCTTAGGTTTGTGTAGAATCATACGGGCGATTGCAAGCCGCTGCTTTTGTCCGCCGGAGAGCTTTATTCCTCTTTCTCCAATAAGTGTATCATATTTATCTGGAAGTGAATCAATAAATTCATCTAAACAAACAAGTTTAACAGCATTTTCTATGTCGGAATCAGAAGCTTCTGGAGCAATCATATTTAAGTTTTCTTTGATTGATAAATTAAAAAATTTGTTTTCCTGCATAACGGCTCCAACATGTTTAAAATAAGAAGATTGTTGAATGTTCTGCAAGTTTTTTTCATTTATTAGAATTTCACCATTAGAGGGTTTATGCATACATAAAAGGAGTTTCATTAGTGTTGACTTGCCTTCACCACTTTTACCTATGATTAAAAATTTATTGCCAAACTCAAATGAGTAATTAACATGATGAAGCACTGTCGGCAAATCATCGTTATAAGCAAAATTCATATTATTAATATCGATATTAATAATTTCTTCTGTAAGTTCCGGCTTATTAGGGATCTCTGTCTCAAGCACCTCAAAAAGTCTCTCAAAAACAGCCCTATTACCGATAAATCCAGTTATGGAGTTGATAATCGAATCAATATTAGAGCTGAAACTACTCATATAACTCATAAACATCAATAAACTGCCGATTGTAATTTGCCCCCAAATAATAAACAAGCCACCGATACAATAGAGAAGCAAGCTCTGTACAAAGTTGTTTTTAACAGCATAAAACAGATTATCTAAAGCAAAAAATCTCATCAATTTCAAATTGGCTTTCTTTTCCGAATCAAGATGTTTTGTATAATCATCAGTTAAAGAATTCTCTAATGTTTGAGCTTTAACTTCCCGCCATTTTTGTATTGTATCAAATAATAAATTATTATTACCCGCTCCGATTTGGCGCAATTCATTATTTATTCTATTAAAGTTTTTACCTGTATATTTACCAAAGAGGATTGTCAAAGGAATAAAAATTGCAGAAACGAGGGAAAGCCAAGGATTTATAATTAACATTAAGATAAAATATACGGCAGCAAAAAGAAATGAACAGAAAAATCCAATTATTTGACCGGAGAAAAAACCGGGTATTACTCCGCTATCTTGCTCAACTAACTTTTGAAAATGCCCAACATCAGGCTCCAAAATTTCAGAGATTTCCTTGTTTATTAACTTTTCAAACACTTTTCTTTTTACTGCGAGATTTACAGCATTATTAAATCTAATGCCAACAAGAGTAGATGCAAGTGATAATAAAAATTGCACGATGAAAACCAATATCATTAATGGAATGATAATTTTCAAAAGGTCTATTTCACCATTCGTTAGTACATTATCGACAAGCAGCTTATAGAGATACGGAGAGGTAAGTGCAACACCTGTTGAAATAATTGAAATTATTCCAATAATAATCGCAAGCATCATGGGAATCTTCACATAGCTTTTTGATGATTTGTTAAATAGTTTTTTGTATATGTGAAAACGATTGAATTTCATTTTCTAACCCCCATTCTTTTCACTTGAGATAAGAATAATTCCTTGAAAGTCTCATTATTTTCAATTAAGTCTTCAAAACTGCCGATCCCTACAGACATTCCATCTTTTAGGATCAGAATCTGATCAGCATTTTTAATACTATTAAGCCGATGTGAAATGACAAGGCTTGTCCTGCCGGCGATAAGTTCATCCAGCGCCTTTTGGACGATTATTTCTGATTGTTCATCTAAAGCACTCGTCGCCTCATCCAAAATAACAATTTTAGGATTTTTATAAAATATCCTTGCGATAGCCAGTCTCTGATTTTGTCCGCCTGAAAGACTAATGCCCTCTTTACCTAAAACTGTATGAATACCATTTGGTAATTGTTCAATTTCAGTTTTCAAATAGGCTTTTTCAAGTATTTCCCAAATTATTTCATCCGGCACATTCTTATCAAAACAAATATTATCTTTCACCGTTGTATCAAATACTATTGTTTCTTGGCTCACTATGCCAATATTTTGCCTTATTGAAAAATAAGTGCAGTTTGCAATATCTTGATTATCAATGACAATAGATCCTTTATCTGGATAGAAAAACTTTATCAGCAAATGAGCCATCGTACTTTTACCAACGCCTGATTGCCCTACAATACCTATCTTTTTACCAGCCTCGATTTTATATGTAATATTATTTAATACTTTAACATCTTCTTTATAAGAAAATGTGAGGTCGTTAATTTTTATTTCTCCTTTGGTAATCATCAATGGTGATAACCCTTCTTCGTCTTCATGATCACTTTCGAGCAACGCAAATACCCGCTCAATAGACACCTTTCGACTTTGAAATGCCATATTGTCTTGCAAAATACGCTGAAAATTTCTTGTAATAAGCGTATAATAGCCAGCTATAGTAATGTACTGCGCTATATTAATTGAATTGTTTGCAACAAAAAATGCGCAAACAATATAAAATATTAGCTGTGAAATAAAATAAATGCTACCGATGATTTGGTTTGATTTAAATTGAAGTTTGGTTTGTTTAATGCCCGATTTAAAAATATCTTCATTTTTAGATGTAAAGTCTGTTGTTACATTCTTTTCGACAGCAAAAAGTTTTATTTCCCGAAATCCTTTAAATATCTCCATCAACCATGCATTATAGCGCCCTTGTTTATCACGGATTTCTCCTGCAACATCTTTCAAATTATTCTTCACATGATTCGTCAACAAAACTGAGGTAGGGATTAGTATAGCCACAATCAAAGCTATTTCCCATTTTAAATATGCAATTATAGCAACCGAAACAATTGTGCCGATTCCAGCGTTGACAATGCGCATAGCGTAACGCTGAAGCACATGATGAAATTCCATTGTATCGCCGTTTATGGTTTGCAATTGATCTCCTGTCTGAATATCGGTAAGACTTAATGCTTTAAGTGTCAATATTTTTTTGTAACATTTAACCCGAAGACTATATACATATTTATTATTTAATAGTTGCCAAAAATGAAGTTGTAGGTATCCGCAAGATTCTTGGCAAATAAAAGCTAATGCATAAAAAATTGCTGCATTAACAAATAACTTCATATCTGATTTATATACAGCGGCGTCAACTACATTACCAAGAAGTAGTGGTGTAACTTGCATGAAAGCAAGCTCACCGAGTAAAATTATGTAGCTCAGCAAAAAACGCCACTTATATTCTTTTGCCACATTCCATACTTTTTTTAGAAATGAGAATCTATTCATAAGTCATTTCCTTTTTCCATTACCGATTTTGCATATTCGCTTATTGATTTTATTGAACGTAATAAGCTGTAATTAAGCTTCGTATTATCGAATTCTATTCCGAATGTTTCTTCGATATCTACTAATATCTCAATCATAGAAACCGAATCAATACCGTTTTCCAACAACAAATCATCATAACCGAGATCATCTTTTTCTGTTTGAGAAACAATAATTTGTTTTACCTTTTCCATAATAGTATCAATGTTCATTATTCTTTTCTCCTTTTGAAATATTCCGTATTTATGGTTTATTTGTACTTATCGCGCAAGCATACTTTATTAATTCTACCAGCAGAATCTCGTGGCATCACATCAAATACTATCTTTCGCGGCCGCTTATATTTTGGAAGGTATTTACAGAACTCATAAATATCTTTTCTTGTGCATATGCTATCCGGTTTAAGTTCTATAACTGCGCCCACGATCTCACCTAAGCGAAAATCCGGGAAGCCAATTACAGCAGTCTCTTGAATCTCAGGGTTTTTTAGAAGATAATTTTCTATCTGAACAGGGTCAATATTTTCTCCGCCTGAAATAATCAAATCTTTTTTTCTATCTACCAGATATATAAATCCTTGCTCATCTTCATAAGCCATATCTCCGGTAAGTAGCCAACCATCGTGAAAAACCGCCGAGGTTGCTTTGGCATCGTTATAATATTCAACCATGACGCCATTCCCTTTAACGGCAAGTTCACCCACTTTTCCAGATTGCACAGGTTTCAAATTGTCATCAAAAATTTCGATTTCCCAACCATATCCGGCTTTACCAATAGCACCAGCCTTATATGTGTTTTCTATTCCCAAATGAACACATCCTGGGCCTGTTGCCTCAGTTAATCCATAATTCGTATCATATGTTTGTCCCGGAAATTGTTTTAACCATTTTTTAATAAAATCCGCAGGAATTGGCTGCGCTCCCGTATGCGTTAATCGCCAATGAGAGAAATCGTAATTTTGAAATTGAATGTCTCCGTTGTCAATTGCATCAAGTATATCACAAGCCCAAGGTAATAATAACCAGACGATTGTAGCTCGTTCTTGTGACATTGTTTCCAGTATCCAATGCGGAGAAATGTTACACAAAAGTACAGCCGAACTCCCTGACATGAGACTGCCGAACCAGTGCATTTTTGCTCCTGTATGGTAAAGTGGGGGGATGCAAAGGAAAATATCATCATGTGTTTGCATATGGTGGTTTTGCTCGGCTTCGCCAGCAGCCATTAAAGCGCGATGAGTATGTAAAATTGCTTTTGGAAATCCAGTAGCTCCGGCAGCAGTACCCATAGAGAAATAAATTGCGGCTAAATCATTGTCTGTCAGAATAGTATTTGGAGATGTATTTGCAAATGTATTAATTTTAGCATCGTAACTTTCAGTAAAATCAGGAGGACTATCCCCAATAAAAATAAAACGAGACACCATGGGAACTTGATAACGAATTGCGGCAACGCGTTCAGTAAAATCGGAGGTATAAATTAAAGCGGAACATTCGGCAAGATTTAAACAATACTGTAGTTCATCCGAATTACATCTAAAATTTAAAGGTACTGCTAATGCGCCAGCTTTTAAAATCCCGAAATAAATAGGCAACCATTCAAGACAATTCATCATCAAAATGGCAACTTTATCCCCTTGTTTTATACTATTTGATAATAACAAATTAGCAACTTGATTGGCTCGGCGATCAAATTCGTTCCACGTCAATATACTTCGGCTTAATTTATTTGTACATTCAGAATCCGATTCCCTAAATGTAATATTATTACTATCATATTTTCTTTCAATAAGAGCTATCCCGTCAGCATATAAAAAGGCATTACGTTCAAGAAGATCAGTAATCGGCAATAGTGTTCACCTCGTCTTTCTATTATTTTTATCTACAACAATATTTCATCCCAATGCGGAAGAAATATCTGTTTGTCAACTTCTATTTTTGATATAATATTATCTATATCTAAATCGCCATAAAAACTTGAAACCAAGAAAAGTGTATAGTAAATTTGGTTGCCCAACTTATGTCGATTTACTATGGCAATAAAGTCATTCCAGTCAATTTCTTCGCGATATTTCAATACATATTCGCGGAGATCACAAAACTTTATAAGGCAATAGTTGTCGTGTGATTCCTGTTTTGAAAGATAAACAGTATCTTTATAAAAGCTATAACAAAGCTGAAAAAACTCATATGTATAATCTAAGCAAATAATGTTGATATTATTTGAAAGCGTTTTTTGACGTGTATGTAACATAATTTCTTCTGTAGAAATAGGGATAGGCATCTTACCTCCTTCAAAAATCGTGACATTAATGTCTATATAATTGTATAGCCATGGTGAGATGTTGGAATGTTCTGATTTTCCAATGTATTTATGCTCCTGATGTGAATTTAGTCGCCAATAAAGGATATCTTTACGAGAAGCTTTCTCAATAGTGTATTTGTCTGTAATATAACCTTGGATAAATCCAAAGCGTTCCATTATCGAGTTAACTTTTGAAACATTCTCTTTTTCTATCAAAAAATCAATATCTCCAAAATCTCTGGAAACAACTGAATTCTTCGAGTATAGAGAGTCGATAATACTGAACCCCTTAATAACGCAATAGTGAATATTTTCTTTTTCCAGTTCTGGCACAATCTTTTTTAGAACAGATAAATTCTCATTATATTTTTATTGCAAAAAAGCTAATTGTGCGCTGAGAGCTAATCCAAAATGATTTTTAAGTCGCGACACATCAGTTGTTGTCAGCAAATGATTTAAAAATATATGATGAACTTTATGGATTGAAAGCAATTCAATCGTGTGGCTATCAATATAATCGTTTTGTGACCATAATGATATTAATTCAATATCTTTTTCAGACAAGTCTACCTTTGAAACTGATTTTAAAAACTCCAGATAATCTTTCATTTATTCTTCGTACCTTCCTGTATAAATAACTTCATCCATATTAAGATCAATAGACCGTATTGGGTAAATTCGCATATTTCTTTCTCGGTTTATCCATATATGTAAAAAATATTGCTCAAACGTGCTATATTCGTAATATTCTTTACCGATATCCGGCAATGAGCCGAGGTCAACAAGATACCATTGTTCCTTTGAGTCGTCCCAAACAAAATTGCCCGGATGAATGTCTAAAATCATTTGTTTATCATTTCTGTTAGAATATAGGCTGTAGAACTTTTTAAGGGATTTTATTTGTGCATCGCATAAGATTGTGTGATTAAATAAAAGGTCTTCTCCGCTATTACCCAAAACAGCTCTGTGATATAAATATTGATACTGGTTATCATATTTATAATTTTCCGAACAAAATTGTCCAAGTGGTGTTTCTCGTAATAAACATACATTTTCATATTCCTGAGGAATTAAATATAAAATAGCGGCTAAGTTTTTCGGCACTTTACAAATAACCCGATTGTCCTTATCAATAAACACATTACTTGTTGCTCCTAACAAGTGTAGTGGTTGGAAATTTCCACAAGGTGTTTTTACGTTTTTCGGAACGAAGCGATATAAATACATGAAACTAAATTCAACCAGCCGCTCTAAACGGTTCGGATAATTTAATCCCCACTGCCAGTCGTTAAATGCATATAGTAAAAAAGGGCAAAGGCCTGATTCATAAAGATTTGTGTTCATTATTAAAGCTGAAATAAAGTCAGAACAAACAGTTAGATTTTGAACAGTCATGTCATAAAGTCGAACAATATCGTCCCATGATTTTAAATTCACCTCATCTATATCCCGTCTTATTGTTGATCTAACATACTTTTTTACTTCATCTACTGCCGATGAACTTTTCTGCATATTGTTCAATAGAGATAACGCGTGAACTTTTTCTGTCTTCTCTTTTATAGAATAAATTAAATTCTTATTTGCAATATAGAATATCTGACTTTTTTGCAAATCTGTAAAAGTCTTATAATATCTCAAATTAGTAAATAACCATTCTGTTGGTTTAGTTCGAACAATAAACATTATCGATCCAATCCTGACGTATATTTTTTCAAATACTCCTCTGTACACATGCGAACTTTATACGCACATTTTTCTGAATGCAACGGTAAATTTTTAAAATTATTCGGGTTGTCAAAATAAAATGTAAGTTCTTCTGTACTTAACTTATGCGTATTTGTCTTGCTTAAATATTCTGTCGCATTGAAGTCTTTTGGAGTAATGAAAAACTTTTGATTGCGTAAAGACGGTGGTTTTCCAATTTCTTCGTTAGATTTTTTTAATCGAATAAGATAATTCCCATTTACACATATAAAAGTTAACCCCTTATGCAATGCAAATTCTATTGCTTCTTCAATTCGATTAATAATTGGCTCCCCTGCATCATTTAAAGAGGTATTGCATAGCACAGGGATTCCTGTTTTATTAAAATAATTCTTCAATAGCATATAGAGAACATCGTTATCTTTTTCTGATACGCTTTGAACTCGTGCACTACCATCATAATGTATCACCGCTGCGATTTGCTCTTTTTTATCATCTTTAACAGTCAAATTTAAAAGCATATTAGGAGATGTAAAATAATTAACAAAGTAGTCTTCTCCATATTCATCAATAACGAGCGGCGCAACTGGCCGCCACCATTGTCTCTTTTTAATAATATTAAGACGATCTTTCGATGCAGTTGAACGAGCATCTGAGATTAAAGAGCGATTGCCTAACGCACGAGGACCTATTTCTGCCTTATCATTAATCCAAATTAAAATTTCGCCGGAAATAAGCAGATCGGAAAACTCGTTCATATCAGCAAAGCGCGCCTCTTGAATATAAGAAGAAAACTTTTTAACTGCTTGCTGTACGTTTCCAACATCTTGACCATAAAATGCAGAGTTAATGTCCAATTGAATCTTTTTTTCTTTTAATAGCGAGAAAAACGCAGCAATACCAATGCCCATCGCTATTCCGGTATCACTGGCACAGGGTGGAATTTGGTATGAGCGAAATTTATATTTTTCTAAAACCGCTATATTAGTAGGGCAGTTTAACGCGAACCCTCCGGCTAAAGCAAATATAGTTTCAGTCCCATGTAAATGATATTTTTTCATTATAATATCTATATTTCGATAAACGATATCTAAAGACAGTTGACTAATTATTTTCATAACCATGCTTAACAGGTTTTCTTCTTTGCTAAACCGCAAATCAAAATCTGAACATTTTTCTTTGCTTATTTCGCTGCCATTTAATTGAAAAACGAAATCACATATTGAATCAACGAGCTCTTGAGCATTGTGACGTGCTTCCTCATTAAAGAATTCATATGATCTCCATTTGTCCATTATAGATTCCGGAACAAAACACCTTGTGTCCATAGCATTGCTTAACGCCATCAGTGTCCCTTCACGTATGCCAAATTTTTTATAGGCACAACTCCATAAGCGTGCAGGAGACTCGACCGGAAAAATATCAAAATTTCCATCTTTTATTACACAAGCGGAATAATAATATTTTTCATATGCATCTTCTTCAAACATACTATCAGGGCCAGCGTCCAATGCCATTCCTAAAATACAATCATCGAAGGGATTGGAATTGTCAAAATAAATAGCTGTCAAGAGATGTGCGATACTATGAAACGCAAATTTAGAATCAAATTGGCGTCTATAGTTACAATCATTTTCTAAATCTTTATTCCCCCAAACACATATGATGTCATCAATCGTTAAGTCTTCATCTTTTAAAAGAAAATTGAGTAAATCATCGAAAGCCTTTTTATTAAACAAAGCTTTTGCATGCTGCTTGATACCGCTAATTCGTTCCAATTCCCAGTATCTGATTAGATTTAATGTCTGATCACGATATTCCCACAAAGCGACCGTCTGATCATGTCTCAATTTTATATCTAAAATATTTTGCAATTCATCAATACATATATATGCTGACAAGTAAAATCCTTCATTCATGTGCTGACACTTCCTATTTCATTTACTATTAAAATCAAGCTCCGTTAACGAAATACAAATGGGCGTGGCTTGTGAGGTACTTCTTTTACTTCAAAAGTATCTTTTACCATATCAAATTCTGTAATTAACCGATCCAAATCCTGCACCATTTGTTCTGCCTTGTCCAATGTGAAATATGGAGACATTTGATATACTTTAAGAACACCGATTTTTATTCCATTGGATAAAACATGATACCCACTGGAATAGTCAAGTGCAAACCAACATTTCCCTAATTTTTGTTGTTCAAAAAGATATAAATAAAATTTGTGATTAAATAAGCCGAATTTTTTAGTTTCTTCAATTCCCTCGTTCCCTAATTGAAAGAAAGAAGGACTTTCGGGGAATTCTTTTGCAACAAACAGTGTAACAAACCCATCGCTATCTGTATCATTAATCACTTCAAATCGAGGATGAACGCCAAGTAATTCTTTTAGTCGTTCAGCAGTATTGTATAAACCACAAATCAATTTTTGATATCCCGCGAAACCAAGCATTTTTAAATTAGTATAAGCTTCAATAGGGCCATTTAAGGGACGTGAAAGCTCTAATGTATATTGAAAAGGTGAATAATTTCCATACTCTAATTCATCATATGGAATTGGTTTTAACTTTCCTTGAGCATAAATTTCTGAAACATCAGCCGTCATATAAATACTCGAAAGATAGGAACAAAATCCTGTTTTATGAAAATCGACGCCAAAAGAGTCGGCATATTTTATATCAAGTATTCTATGTAATTGCCTCTGTATTTTTTCCGACGCATTAGGTAACAATCCTAAAGGATTTTCTTTAAAGTCGTAATTTTGAAAGAAGAGTATCACCCAACCAATAACGGAATCCGCGTGTACTCTTGGTTTGTAATTTAAATTATACTTTTCTACCATTCGATCTCTTAAATCAACAATTTCACGAATGGGATCAATTGTCATTTGAATTGTTGTGCCTGCATTCGCTGTAATCAAAGCTACCTTTTTCCCTTCAGACAGAACTCGCTCCATTTCTTTTTCTAAAGCTTTGATATCAATAATACCCATTTTATCCGCAGGAATGTGTATACAGCTTTTTTCGCCTATACCCAACCAACCACAAACCTCAGAATGACACGGATGTCCTTGCTTTGAAGAAAAAGTAACGATTTCATCCTTAATGCCGTTCTCAATTGCATCTGGGCTTACTCTTTGAATTCCATGTTTTAAAGCATGTAGATTGGTAGACTTCCCGCCAAACGTAAATATGCCTCCTGCTGCTTTATAGTCTAATCCCGCTAATTGGCAAAGCATTTTAACAACTATCAATTCAGTAGTAAGCAAATAGCCACAAGACATATCTTGCGCACCATTACCGTTATACATGGATACATAACTTGCTGCGGCAACAGATGGAAGAGTTGAAGGAGGATTAATATTTATCATAGCGCCATGATGATTCCATTTTAAAATACCTTGTGCATAAAAAGATAAATCATCATATACCTTTTGAATATCCATTCCTTCTATTGGTAAAACTTCCTTTTCTAAAATGGCAGCATAATTCTCATGTATATCATTTTTCATCCTTGGGTTTTCTACATCAAAATAATGAGAAAACTTTTGGTGAAGAATCTCAATGCCTTCAATGACTTGCCTTATGTCCATGGTTTCTGGATTTAAGAATAATTCCTTCATGCTTTTACTACCTTCCTTATTTTAAGTTGTTTGATTGAGAATCTAATATATATGCAAGGCATACTTTTATGTCATTAAAAGATTTTACATTCTTATCATCGACTGCTCTGCCTGAACATAAAAATACGGTCATTCCGAGTTGCTTTGCCGGCATCAAATCAATTTCGTAGGAATCGCCAACACACATAACATTTTTTGCATTCCAGCCATTCTTTTTGAGAATTGATAAATAAACACTTTTTTTGTTAACCGATTGAAGAATATCACACATGGAAACAATTTCATCAAAAAAAGATAAAATATTTAATTGCGCCATTGCCGCCATGAGATGCTTTTTGGGTGATAGTGATACTACAATCTTAGGGCAAAATATCTGTGTCAACAATCCATTTAGAATGCGATCCTCTTTTAAGCAATTATTATATTTCAAATCATCGTAAACAAATTCAATATATTTTTCGCGTTCTAAAGAGAGATAGTCCAAAGCCTCTAAAATATTAGGTATTCTTTGCTCTAAGCTTTCTATATCTTTAACGCTGTTATTATGTAGAAATTCAACTGTTCTTTGGTCAATTATTTTTTTTAACGGATTCTCACAAGAGTATAATGTGCCGTCAAAATCAAAAACAATAGCTTTCATGATCGAAGCTGTCCTTCATTTTCAGCGAGGCTAACTGTAATTCCGGTTTCAAGTAATAAATTGTATATCTCTTCTAGACTACCCTTATTGTCTGAACACATTAAAAGCGCTTTTCCTTTGATTTCAACACAAATACAGATTAGATATGCTTCTGACAATGTAAGCTTGGGAATAAATTCATAAATGGCGGCTGCAACATAAACCAACTCATGAATTTTATCATTATGTAAATAAAGTAAATGCCTCTCATCGGATAGAACTTTTTTAACAGCAGGAATTAAAAAGTCGTTCTTTTCTGTAATCATATAAATCTCATTTGCGCATTTATGAAAATCTTCCTTCTTTAGTTTTGAAAATTTTGAGAATTTAGATGTATCATAAATCAATATTGGTTTAAGCTCGCGCCTCTTTCCTTCAAATATAAAGTATATATCTCGGGTATACTCTTGATCACTTTTAGGGGCGTGAAGGCAATTCGCAAAGAAAGTTTTGGCATAGATTTTTCTTGTTTCCGATTTTATTTTGCACACTTTTGAAAGAGCGTTTTCACCTTCAATTAATATTAGCTGTAAAGCCTTGTTAGTCAAATATAATTGTAATATTTTTTTACATACGGGATCTCTGATTGTAAACTCCCAAAGTGCAGTTACGTCTTCTTCTTTCAACACTATTTCTTTTTTTGACTTTATGCTCAAATTACATGCTTTTAAAGAATTATAAATATGTTGTTGGATCTGATCATTTTCCATAGCATCAGGTTTTAACAATATAAAAGATTTTTCTATCACTTATAATGCTCCTTTACAGAGAAATAGGAAGTGCCTCTTTCACAATATCGCTTTCTTCAAACGATATTCCTAATTGTACTTCATGTATAATAAGGATTTCATTCCCGGTATTTTTTATTGTATGTTTTTGTTTCTTGTTGATTTTTATTTTATCTCCAACTGCTAAAAACAGTATTTTATCTCTCGAAATAAACTTGCCGTTACCTTGCGTTATAGTCCAATGTTCTTCTCTATTATGATGATATTGATAACTTATATTTTTATTTGGGGAAATAAATAATAATTTTATTTTACAATAAGAGTCAGAATATAAAACTTTATAATATCCCCATGGTCTTTGTTCCTTAATAATCTTTCCCATTAATATCACCTATTTTATTACGAATCACTCTGTCTCGCTCTTTTTAATACCGCCATATGTTATTCATTCTTAATTTGTGTATATTTCGCACGGTCGCCTCCGATATACTTAGGACGTGTCCTTGCACAAATTACAGTCGCCTGGCCTATTTTATTTTCTTCAAAATGTATAGGAATAACTACCGGCTTTAAATGCATTCCTATCATAGTGCCGCCTATGTCTATCCCTGCATGAGCTTGTATATATTCAACTACTACTGCATTATACATATGTTTGAACGCATGTGCCGCCAGTGATCCACCCGCATTTTTTTCTGGAATAACATTTACTTGTTCTAATCCGTATTGTTTTACCAAATCTTGTTCAACGACAATAGCTCTATTCAGATGCTCGCAACATTGAACAGCAAGATATATATTTACATTCTTCAATACTGGATACACTGTTTCAAATATGCATTCTGCTATTTGCCCGCTGGGCCGCTTTCCAATTTTATATCCTAAGACTGCACTTGTTGAACAACCTAATATAAAAATATCATTTGATGTAAGCTTTGAAATCTTCAATAATTGATCAATTATCATGAATGTCTGTTGCTTAATTAAACTTAAATCCATGTTTAATTTCTCCGTATATTTCTTTAGGAATTATAATAAACTGCGAAATCGCCCTATTACATACTCTCTACATAATGCGCATAGGTAATGTTAAACGTTTTCTACGTAACGCATACCCGTGTACCCACCTGCATAATATTAACCATTTGTTCTTATATTTTCCTCAATAACTCAAGTCCCACTGTGAACCGCGTTATATTTCCCATAAACTCCAACTCAAAAGAAGCTTCCATCTTTTTTCTGTTAATTTCCTTTATAACGCTTTCCATCCCAACCATAGGACCGCTTTCAATATAAAACTTATCTCCTTCAATAAAACCCATTGATGACTCAATACAGTGATCGTCATTGCAAAAACGCAGAAGTGTTGCTCGTTCATCTTCCCTGACAGCAATCTCATGTGAGTTGCCATATCTTAAAATCCCGATAATATCTTTGGATGCTCTGACTAAACGATGTGTACGTTGTAAGAAGTCTATACTTTCCAGTTCTGATTCAACAAACACATATCCTGGGAACATAATATTTAGTTCCTTCTTCAGCTTACCGGCTCTTTTAAAAAGAGTTTCCAACATAGGGATGAAAGGTACAATGTCCTCATTATATAGTTGATTCTCTATCCTGTTTACAACTTGTTCCTCACGACCTGTCAAAACCCAAAATATGTACCAATTAGACATTAGCTTCCCCCTCTACTTATGGATACCAAGATACAGCTTCGCCCTTTCGTCTGCTTTTTTTCTATAAGCATACTAGCTGTTAATCACTGTATGATCCTTATCTTCCATAAAAGCGATCCACTACCTGACTCCCAATAAGTGTTTGAATTCAGTAAATGGCATAAGCATGTAAATATCGCCCATTACCATATATCACTATTGCCTCATAATACTATGCACAGGGAATGAAAACCAAAAGAGATATATTCCTCGTTATGGCTCTCAAAGTATTGAAAATTCACTTAATTGACTAAGTTTACCCAATCTATATTGTTCCAATTGAATATATTTTCCTGCCCACATTGACAATATTTCAAACCTTTTTAACTTTCTAACAATATGTTGACATAATAAAAAATGATATATTATCTAAGAAACTTTCTTAAGGTAACATATCAAAACCAGTGCTACTAATTTATATAATTGAAACTTTTGAAATTTTATAAAAATTGAATTAACTCGACCAGACCTTAACTTATTACATATTAATACTGACTTTTCTTTGATTCTGAATAAGTATTGTCACTATCATATAGCAGATTTTTATCTAAACAGAGCTTCGCCCATCATCCGCCTTAATCGCACTACCCCAAATAATCTACTATATGTTCTCAAAGTTTCACCAACGTGACATAGGCAACGATTAGCTTCACTAAGATGCTTGTGACAATATTCTTATTAAGAATACTCTATCCCTCATAAATATCAGTTATTTCTGAGATTTATGTATAATCATTAAAAATTTGTAAATAATACTTTTGTATAACATAAAAACATAATTCATTTGTCAAGATCTAAAATATATCAATATGACATCTGCTTTCCCTTTTTATGACTACCAAGGCACAGCTTCGCCCTTTCGCCTACATTATTTTCCAAATTTATACGCTGGCGTCTAACCACTGTATGTTCCTCATCTTCCACCAGGGGACCCACCCCCCAACTTCTAATAAGTGCTTGAAATCATGCTACTGCATCAGTATTATGTACAGAAGACAAAGAACTAAAATAGATATTCATTCCTCGTTATAGCTCCCAAAGTATTGAAAATACATACATTTAAGTGACTAAAGTCTTAATCCTAAAAACATGTCTTCAATACTCTCTATACATAATATGCTATTATGGTACCATATTCTAGAATTAATGTCAATAGAATTGATAAAAAATGTTGTTATTCTATGATAATGTCATGTTGAATTTATTCTGATAAAATGTCATCTATGCAAAAGGAGATATTCAACATGACTCAAAAAGAGATAACCAGGCTCAGGGTCATTAATCAAACCATTGATAAGGTATTGACCATCCGAGAGGCTGCCATTGTCTTTGGTGTTGCATTTATCATATATACAGTTTATCATCCATGAGGATTGGGAAACCAGCAAAGGGATATTCAGGGCAATATTTCATTGTTTTAAAGAGCGACTCTGAATAGGGGTTATCATTACTTACTCTAGGTCTTGAGAAGGAGCTTTGAACTCCTAACTTTTCTAAGGTAGCTAAGAATGTTGTTATCTTCATTGGACTCCCATTATCAGAATGTAATACTAATGGTCTACCTTGGATTCCTTGAGCTAAAAACGCCTTCTTAACTAGGAATTCAGCATATTCAGCCTTTTCAGTTTCCTATACTTCATAACCCACTATGAGCCGGCTTAAGCCTAGCACCAGCTGCCCTTGCTTCATCAATCAGCTTTACTGCCTTTTCGCGATCTGAGGTGCTGACTAGTTTTCCTCGGGATCCCCCCAAATCGCTTGGGTTTTTTTTCGTAGTACCAGTAAGGCTACAGTTTCTGCTAATGCCTTCTCTTTTCTGGAAAGTTCCTTCTTAAGATGTCTGTTTTTTTCTCTTCCTTAAGATCTAGTTCCAGTTTTTGTGGATCCTTAAATTTTGTTGTATTTGCTTTTACGCATTGCTCTCGCCAAGCTTTAACATCATCTACAAACAAGCCTTTTCTACGGCAGTAGGCTGCCAGCTCCTCTTCCGTTAGGGAAGTGCTTTCTAATACTACATGAAATTTATACCCTGAAGTCAAGCTTTTAGTTGACTTGGGCTTATTCAAATTATTATCTTTAGCTCTAAGCCATGCATATATGGTACCCTTCGGAATACCTAGTTCATCTGATAATGATGCTACAGTCTCACTTGTTGGTGGTTTTAGTCTCTTAAGAACTGACTCTTTAAATTCGCTTGTATAACGTCTTTTGTTTTTCTGAGTTTCTGGCATATTAT
>JAAZKM010000022.1 GCA_012799835.1 Candidatus Methanofastidiosia archaeon | reverse complement strand
ATTTCTTAAGTTGATTTTCATCTTTAGTGGCCTTTATATTTCTAAATATATCCAATATTAATAAAATACCAAAGCTGCTAAGAACACCCCCATGAAAACTTATAATTTCACTTAAGGGTTTTAATAGATTCTCTTGGTTTAAGAATAAAATTAAATAAATGGCCTTTTACAAATTTATTTTTATTTCTTACATAATTATTATAAATACATCAACCCGTCCACATGAGTATTCCGGTTCTTTTTGAGCCACCTATCCGGAATTTGAGAGCCGCCAGTTCGGACAGGTGGCTCCTCCGCACCGGAATATTCAAACAGATTACCAGACTAACAAAATCCTATAATCTCCTTATAATTTGTTTGGTTTTACTCCTATCGGAGAAAGCAAGCTACGTATCCAAAATGCCAACACAACATTTAGAATCATCAAGGAATATAGATTTATTCTCTCAACCAACCCTACATAAGATGGTAAAACTTGAGCTGCTAAAACTGTAAAAAAACCTGATACTATAAAAACAACACTAAATATCTTCAAAAAGCGAGTCATCTTCGGATATATTTTGACTTTAGATAAACCGAAGGCTAAGAGAATCGATAGCACAATATAACTGAAGACAATAATGGCTGTTATAGCATAATGCATGGTGTTTTGAAAAGAATTGCCCCAAGTCGTGTCTGTTAAAGGAAAGAACTTATATCCGAATGTGGAAAGTAGTTCCGCCAATGTTTTTAAAATTAGACCACTGTAAAATATTTTATTAATAGGAAAAAAACTTTTAAAAAATACAAGGAGTACTCCACAAAAAAGTAAATTGAAGATATCGTACCCCAAGAGAATCTTTGATGCTAACGGCCGGCTAATGGCTGAAACAGCTGTAAGATCACTGATGGGCTGAACTAAAGGATTGTAATCATTCCAAACCATTCGTCCTCCAATTACATGACTTAGATAAAAGATTGTAGCTACAACACCAGAAAGTGCAAGGATTCGTAGAGATAAAAATTTACCACCTTCTATTTCATTCATAAATTTACCTTCTCCTTTCTTATGAATTTCTACGATAAATAGCATTGTATTGATTCGCATGTTTTTTTAGTGCCACAATGGCCTGGTCCTCACTTTCCGGACAATTATCATATTTGTATAGTAGCAAAAATACAAGAGAATAGAAATGTAGAGCCATTGTGTAGGCATCCCCTTGGATAAACCTTCCACTATCGATAAGCTTCTGCAATGCTTGTCTCTGAGTTTCCAAAATTCTATCTATAAAGACATATCTAAAAGTTTCTCCTATCTCTTTATTTCCATATTGTTCAATAGTCAATAGACGCCTTAATTTTGATATATAATCATCCTTTAAATAAAACAAAAATATCTTTGTGCACATATCTAAAAATACATCCTCGAACTCTACATTTATGTTGATATGTGTGTCTGCTTTTTTGTGGGACAATGAAACAACCATCCCAACATGCCTTGAGAGATCAATAAGGATGTTACAAGTACATAACAATTCCTTGATGAATAAAAATATATTTTATTATTTATTTCTTCATATATCTTGTCTTTTTTCCTTTACCAACCTTTTCAATCAAATTCTTCTCAATCATTTCCTTAATTGTATTTATTGCGTGGGTAGACCTAATTCCCATAGTATTTTCTACATCCTTCCGGGTAATTTCTTTTTGTTGATTAAATAAGTTAAGTATTGACAAATACTTTTCATCCTCTACACTTAGGTCGGAAATATTGATAAGGTTAATCTCTGTATTAACATTGGGTAATATAACCCTAAAGGCTCCTTCTACATTTTCAAATACAGGTTCCACACCTGTATTTTTATAGCTACTAATTATCTTACTT
>JAAZKM010000269.1 GCA_012799835.1 Candidatus Methanofastidiosia archaeon | reverse complement strand
GTAGAATTAGAAAAGGTTGGAGCAATAAAGACGCAATATTTACCCCATTATTAAAAGTTAGAAAATAAAATTAGGCAAAAGTTTTGGGGAGAGAAAGGCATATTAGTTGAGATATGGGAGGTAGTATGAGTATAGAGAAAGCAAATTTTAGGGCGATAGAAGCAGAGTTATACGGCTATTTAGACACCAAGAGGGAAGTCGAACTCATGGAAGAGGAAATATTAGAAGGTAGTCCATTTCAAGAGGTAGCAGTACAGAGCGGAACTACAGGAGACTCTACAGCTAACAAAGCGATTAAATTAGTAAGCAGTAAAGAGCTATTGGAAGTCAGGCGTAGAATAAATGCAATAGAAAAGGCATTGACAGTGTTACAACAGAATGAATACAAATTAAGATTGCTTCAAATGAAGTATTTTGAAAGAACATATACGGACCAAGGCATCATGATGAAATTATGTATAAGCAACAATACATTTTATAGGTGGAGAAGAGAGATAGTCAAATTAGTTGGTAGTTATTTAGGATGGAGAGTGTAAATGGTACAAAGATGGTAGTTTCGAGGGCACTTTGTGTTATATAATATATAATAGGCGAAGCCTAAAAGAATAGGCATACAGATTTTCATTTGTTTCAACCTCCTTAAAAAGACACTGCATTTAAAAAGCGGTGTCTTTTTACTTGTATTACGCCTGTGGGAGGATGTCATTTTGGGCTGATAAATGCACGTTTTTAAAATTGATATTTGTGTGGATGCAGATTGATTACAACTGCATAGGGATAAGGGGTGGGGAATTAACTAAGGAGGTCCTAATGACAATAGGAGAATATATAAAAGCAACAGATAGAAATACATATGACAAATTATTAAAGTTGTGTGATTTCAAAATTAAGAAACCTATTGCATTAGGTGATAGTGTAGAAAACTTAATGAAGCATGATAGTTATAAGCGTGTTGGAAGAAGAGTAAGGCAGAAGCAATAGAAAGATTTAGACGCTCGCAAGGGTGCTTTTTTAGTAGGTGATATTATGCCAAAGAAACAAACTTTAAAAGAACAAGGCTGGTATAAAAAAGCAGTGCATCAGAAGTGGCGAAGGATGGTCATGCAAAGAGATAACTGGTTGTGCCAGGAGTGTTTGAGACACGGTCGAATAACACCAGCAACAGAAGCACATCACAAGATACCGTTAGAGGATAGACCAGATCTTGGTCTTGATGTGAGTAACGGTGAGGCTTTGTGCTGGCACTGTCATGAGGAGACTAAGTATAGAGAAAAGAAGAACTTACCTGAGGGTGTGAGAGTGATTAAGGCATAGCCCCCCTATAGTGCAAAGTTTTGCATGCTTTTCGTAGACCGGGGGCGGCACCTTCCCTTACATCGAGGGAAGGTTGCAGCAGGGGTGTAGTCTGAAAGGAGTTGATACGATGGCGACAAAAGAAGAAAAAATCTTAAAAGCAGCATTGCCGGATAATGAGGCAATACTAATTGAATATAACAGATTAATCAAGTTGTATAAGTCTGCCCCTAAAGAAAAACTTGCCCTTGCCCGTAAATTGATATCAAGAGCTGCCTTTCTTGCTATCTTGGTTGATGAATTAGAAAAAGACATAGATGAAAACGGATATGAACAAGAATATCGCAATGGAGAGTTTCAATACGGAATGAAAAAATCTGCGGCGGCTGAATTGCATGTGTCGTATAGCAAAAACTTGTTTGCCGTTATGAAGCAGCTTAATGACATGCTTGAAATAAGGG
>JAAZKM010000268.1 GCA_012799835.1 Candidatus Methanofastidiosia archaeon | reverse complement strand
ATTCAGTACAGTTCATTTATGTTTTTCCCATCTGCAACATTAATTAGTCTAATATAAAATGCCACATTTATCCCTCTCCCCCAAATATGGCCTATCAATTTAAGTATATGCTATCATTATAGCATTCTCTAGTAAATACTATTTTTAATTGATTCCTTCTAAATTTCTAATTTTAATAGTAATAATTCCAATAGCTCCAATTGTAATTAATACAAATGGTGTTAAAGTTAATTTAGAAAAACTATCTATACTCATATTAATATAGCCCCAAGTGGCGGGCAATGCTTTACCCAAATATTCGAACGCCTTTGGTAACATATTTGAAGGAAACATAATTCCAGATAGCATTATAGATGGTAAAAATAACACTTGAGAAACCATAGCTAATTTACTGGTGCTTTTAACAAACAACCCCAAGATTGAGCCAAGCAGCAAACAAGTAAAAATAAACATTGCAAGACTTGTAAAATATAATAATAAATTATCTGGGATGGTTGCTTTAAATAAAATTGGTGCTAGGAAGAAAATGATTAAACTTACAATAAAAAGATGAATAAACCCAGATATAAGATTATTTAACATAGCTACACCAAGAGGAATTCCTCCAACCTTATATGCCTTTTTTATATCACTTCTGAGTAACTCTACTAATGGTATAGGAGCACCTAAGAAAGCTCCCATTGAGACTGCAAAGACTGTCATAGTTTGAATCAAAGTATCTTTAGCTAGAGGATTAATAGATGCAAAAATGCCTCCCATGAATCCAAAAAATACTAGAGGTACTAGATAATAGGTCAATATCATACCCTTATTACGAATATCAAGTTTCCATTGAAGGAATATTCCGTATGCGAATGTATTCATTATTTTTCCTCCTTTGCTATTTCCATAAATCTTCTTTCTAAACTAGGATGCTCAATTTTCAAATCATAGATTTGTACTTTTTTTACTTTAGCAATTGTTAGTAACTCTGAAAGACTATCCCCAATATTACTTGTTTCAAAAATACTATAATTCTGGATTGTTTCTTTGTAAACACAAGTTGTCAGAGGAAAAAATGAAATATTTTCAGATAATTTTAAATGCATTGTGTATACTGAACTTACTTGCATAGTCAATTCTTCAGGAGATCCAATAAAAGCAATTTTTCCATCTTTTAAAATAGCTATAGTATCACATAAATCTTCTACTTCAGCCATATCATGACTTGCCATGACAATTGTCTTTCCCTGCCCTTTCAATCTTCTTATTTCATCATGCAAAACTATCCTGCCCTCTACATCTAGCCCAGCAGTTGGTTCATCCAGAAAGATTATATCTGGATTACCAATCAGAACAATGGCTAAATGAAGTTTTCTCTTTTGACCTGTTGATAGTTCCACATATTGTTTATTTTTTATAGTATCCAGTCCTATCCTAGAACTAAAATCATTATCCAATTTACAATCATTCCATTTTGAAAATAATGTTAACGCCTCTATAACCTTAATATTTTCTGGAAGAGAAGTGGACTGAAGCTGAACTCCAAATTTTCCATCTATGAATGTTTCCCCCTCATCATATTTACGCAATTCTTCTATACATTCTAGAGTTGTGGTTTTCCCTGCTCCATTAGTTCCAAGTAAAGCAAATATTTCTCCTTTTTTAACGTCAAACGAAATTCCTTTCAGTACAGAATTTTTCCCGTAACTTTTATACAGATTTTGAATTTTTATAACTGATTCCATTCCTTAGACCTCCATTAGTTTATAAAAAATGCAACAATTCCACCTATGGCTAAAATTATTCCAGCTATTCGTACAATTAGAATATATAAATCTGTAGCTCCCGAATTCGATTTTGTTTTCCATGATTCTGAAATTTTCCACATTAAATTCGGCTTTATTAACATAAGGCCTCCCATAACAATCAAAAATATCCCTCCTGCTATTTTCATTTGAATTCCTCCTTGTATAATATAAATACAATAATACTAAAATCTATCATTATATAAATCTTGTACTCTTAAATGTTTTTATGCATTTTTCTTTTAAACAACTCTACAAGAAATATTCGTTTTACATATTATAATCATACTCTATTTGTATTTCATTACCGTTAAAGTAAATTTGATCACCATCTTTGTAATGCCATATGGCTTTTAAAACTGTTGGTTTTCTTATGCCGTTGCTTTCTTTGTAATCACTACAAATTGCAGTCCATTTTACATTTTTTGCTGTTCCATCAATTTCCGTTGCTATTCTATCATTAGTAGTGAAAGAAACCATCTCTCCATTGTCGTTAAAAGTAAAAATACCACTTGCAGAGATATCATAATAGTATATAGTTGCTTTTGCATGGGTTTCATCAATGCCTTCCCATGTAATATAATCCTGTAAAATAACGGTTGGTACAAGAAAACATTCTGCTAAATAGGTTACTAGACTTGCTTTATTCATCGCATCTCCCCTCTGATCAAACAAAGTATAGGACTTGGCTATGACACCTTTCATGCTTCCAACTCCATTTAAATAAGAGTCAAATCCTTGAAATGGAATACCAAACATAGAACTATCAATAAAAGCAATTCTGTCTGGCTTATTGACAAAGTTGTATTGTGTATAATCAATCTTAAGAGATGGTTTATCTTTTCCAGTTTTAAAAGTAACATTTTTGAATGTAGCTTTCATGTAGGACATCTTTCTAGTACCTATAAACCCACAATAGTTAAAATATTTTTTTACTGGTATTGGTAATTCTTTAATATTTTCTTCTGTGAAAACCTCATTATTATTAACTGCTTCTTTCATCAATGTAACAGATACATTATTAAAATCTGCTTTTATTTTAGAATAAGGTATTTTAAAAAACGTAAATACTAGTATTATTACTGAAACTAATACTCCCAATACAATCCATATCATTTTTTTATCCCTCATTTTTTGTTTCATTCCATTTCTCCTTTTATATCTGCATCTAAGTCTAACTTTTCCTCTTCCTGTAACTGCATCACACAAATATTCACCTTTCACTCCCTGCTATTAGATTCATTTTGTAATAGCATCATAAGTTTTGCTCCCATTACAGTAGCTGGTATTCTGTAATTTGGGGAACAATTTGAAAGAATAACTACTCCGATTTGTCTATTCTTATCAAAAGCCACATAACTGTTAAAGTTGCTTGTTCCACCATTGTGCCATATTATATTGTTTTTCAGATCAATCATCCAGCCCATGCCCACCTGGTCCATTCTTATATTCATCTTTATATACCGTTTTGTAGTTGCATTAACCTGTGCCAACTCTTCATGGGTATTAGAAATATATGGGATAACCCCAGAAATTTGCAACTCTGTATACTTCAACATATCACTGATTGTAGAGGTCAGTGCCCCTGCAGGTATATATGCATCATCAGTTTCCCAATTCCAATACCCACTAAGATTCCCTGTTCCATCAGTGATTTTTGTATTTTCAAGTTTAAGATCATCAGCAATAAAGTTATTTAAAAGTTTGGTATACTCAATTCCATAAACACCAGATAATACTCTTCCAACGACTGCCATACCAAAATTTGAATACTTGAAATTATAATCTTTGTTTTGAAGTTCAATTTGTCCCAACTTTTTTATGAATTTATCATTATTAATACCATAAAAGTCATTTCCTTGGCGATTAATAGAATTTATT
>JAAZKM010000267.1 GCA_012799835.1 Candidatus Methanofastidiosia archaeon | reverse complement strand
ATAAGTTTGATTTATATTAAAAAATAATAATGTAAAAAACTATTTAAAGATTTCGGTAATCATCTCTATAATTTTTTCATTGTAACTCTTTGATTTACAATTTTTCACTTCTTTCTAGAAGTTCTGGAAATCTAAGGGGGCCCTGACTTAAAATCTCCAAAAATGCTTAATCAATAAGGGAATTCCATATTATGAAAAAAATATTTGCTATTCCTCCTCTTACTAGAATCACTCTCTAGTGTTTCAAATAATAAGATTTATAAATTTACTTAACATGAATGATTTAATGAAACGAATAAGGCCTTTTATCAAGAACAGCACAAAAGTTAGAGTCCTTACAAGATATCTAAATAACAACAGGGAAGTTAAGGAATACATGGAAAGAGTCAATCCTTTTTTTTACGAGATTTCGTTTCTTGACTGTTACGTTGAAAAAAGTATAAGCGAAGAGGTCAAGAAAGCTTTGGAGGCATATGAAGGCCTTGAAATAACAACAGATGAAATTAAAAATAATAAATACACATTTTACATTGATAGCAAAGAAGGCGAACCAATTATATGGTTGAAAAACGAAGATCAAAGAATCAGATTTTCCAAAATACCTGTAGAGTTATCATAGATGAGGTAAGATGAGTTCAAAGTTTATAGGATCTGTAAGACTACATGCACCTTACCACCCTTCGATAGTTATAAAACTCGACAAAATTGAATTTAGAGTGGATAATTCCTGTGGCGCAAACAACGGGAATAAAATACATTTGTTGACTCATTTTCACTTTGACCATGTTAGATCCTGCATGGCAGGTGGGGCAGATTTTCTCAGTCTTTCTGAAAGCCCTATTAAAATTTATGCGCCTTATGATGATAGAAAAGAATATGGTCAAAATGAAAATGTCTTTGACATTCATTCTAAGATGATTAATTTCCATTCTAAGGGTAGAAGAACACTTGTGCCTGTAAAAATAGACGATACTCTAAAGTTCAACGGAACTACTGTTGTACCCATACCATTGAAGCATACTGTTCCTAATTTTGGGTACTATATTACCAACCTGCAAACGAGTGTATTTGTTACAGGAGATTGGGGGGGATCAAACTACAAAAACAGGCAAAAACTGATTTCTCTAGAACCAAGGGTTTTAATTACAGAATGTAGATACTTTTTTGATGAAGAAATAGAAATTGCAGAAGAGCGGATGCATGTCCACATCGAAGATATACTTGAATTAAAAAAAGAGCTAGAAAATACCCTAATCATATTAACGCATATCTCTCATAAATACAGGGAACTTAGTGATATACTAAAAATAACTAAGGAAAATGAACTAATCCTTGCAAAAAATATATCATTTAACGGTGCCAGTTATCGTATTAGAGAGCGGTTCAAATAAAAATATAATATATAGAAAATATTGACTTTTCTAAATATTTGATAACAGAAAATTTTAAATAAAGTAAGTTGAATAATTAATGTTGCACAGGTCGAAACTTCACTGGTAACAAAGTCTTTCATTCCTTGCATCTGAGCCGCTTAGGCGGATTTGAGTAACATTCTCCACCGCATTCAAGGCTCTTGGACAAGGGTATCTCCGGGATGGTTAAGTCTTATCGGAAAAATGTTTGGGTTTCACTTGAACTTACCCGGTCCATGACATTGAAAAAATGTCTCTATCGGAAACCGAAAGACAATAGTCGCTTCGAGAAGTCGAAGCATCCGGTTATGAAAGACCTACTCCTTTGAAGCGACAAACTGTGCACTTTTTTTATTGATGATTAAATTATCTAAATTTTATTGTAGATACTTTCTATTAAATACGCTACTTTCCTAATACCTAGAGTCTATATTTTTAGTACAATAAAAATCTGCATATAGATAAAGCGTATGTTTTTAAATGAATGAATCACAATCAGCTCATGAGGAAGCTACTGCCTTTTTTGATATTTGTTGTTATTGCATTCTCAATTATTTCACCCATATATTCGGATGAAAGTATATTATACAAATTAGATGAAGAGTACCTTTTTAAGGACATTTCATTTGATCAAAATCTAAATAATTTATTTTTGGCAGGAGAGATCAAAGGGAGCAATAATTCATTTATAATTAAATCAAAGGATGGCAATTATTTAAGGGAAGTTATAATTGATAATTTCAAAGTTTCCAAAATAATAAATGATAAATTCTCAAGTGTATATGTAATTGGCGCCTCTGAAGATAATCAAAATAAAATTATTAAATTTACCCCAGGCCTAAATAAACGATGGGAAACTAAAATCCATTTCTCAGATATGGATACAATTACATCGTTTATTGTAAACGAAAATCAAGAAGTCATTGTCATTGGATATTCTACATTCAAGAGGAACTCAGATTCTTTTATTATAAGGATAAATAGAGAGGGGGAGATTGTTTCAGAAAAAATATTAGACATAAGCCCATATGAAAGACCATATAAGATCATAGAAGATCATGAGGGCAATTTTTACCTCACCGGTGAATCAAAAGATATGAACTTTGATATTTTTGTCTGCAAGCTTTCAAATGATTTTGATGTACTGTGGATTGACTACTATGATAATAACAATTGGGTAGATGGGGGGCTTGGCCTTGAATTAGTTGATGGGAATCTAATTGCAGCCGGTTACTCTGGAAAAGAGGGGTGGTATGTTTTCGATGCCGTCTTTATTGGATATTCAAAGGATGGGAATGTAACATCTTTTACTAGAAAGAGTTTTTCAGGCGGTAGTGATTGGGTCAAGGAGTTTAAAAGAGATAATGATTATTATTATTTAACTTTGATAGATTTACTTACGGGAAAAGAGTATTCAATGAAACTTGATTATCATTTTGATATAGTAAAAAAAGTTGAAATCGGCAAAGATGAAATTCCTAGAAAAATAATTAAAGTAAATAACGATATTTATTTTGTATTTCAAAAGGAAAATGTGATCTTTACCAAATATTTATGAGGGATTATTAATTTTCTTCATTACTTATTATATGATAAACAGTTCTAAGCGGTATCTTTAAACTTTTTGATATTTCTTTCACTGGAACACCGAGCTCGTACATCTTTTTTAACTTGTTTACTACCTCCTCATCATATTTATTTGGCCTTCCGGCGCCCTCCCCAAAAGGAACAAGAAGTACCCCAACGCGCTCCAATGCCTTCTTCACTCTAATTGAGGTAAGTAGATAGAGGCTTTTTGGACATAATATATACTTTACATTAGGCGCATGCTCTAAAACTTCAACCATTATATCAACTGACGGTCTCATGTTGATATATATTTTCTCATCACTGTTTGAAAGATTTGCCCTTAATTTCCTTATAAGATCTCTTTTATTTTTTGCGATTATTTTTTTCAACCTCGGGCCCCCTTAAGCTCCTGTAAGAATTTTTTTGTTATATCCTTTTTTTCAGAACTTGTAACAATATTTTCAAGTAGATGTTTATTTTCCTTTGGCACTATGCCATAGTTATCAATCCTAATCAATGCAGAGTCAAATTCATTTTTTTCAATTGAGAAATATAGCAATGTTTTATCATAATCTTCTGATATTAAATAATATGAAATTGCAGCGACAAGATTATTTTTTTCTTTTAAGTTCATTTCTCTTAACATATCCATCATTTTTTCTTTCAATAAAACTGTCTTGTAGAATTTACCAAGGAGTGCTTCATTAGGTTCGGGATCAATAGTTGGAAACGGCCCTCCATAAATTTTTCTTTCAATATAAGTTTTCTTAAGGTAAAATAAAGCAATATCCTCACATATTGTATCAACACCAAATGGTGCATATGCAATTGATAGGACTTTTCTTATGTGTTTATCATATATGGGGGATCTTCCTAAATCAATAGTTTCTTCATATAGATCACGTTTATAGTATAAATTATCTTTTTTAAATGGAAGGTGGTCTTTTGGGCCCATCATACCATATTCTTGTGGGATTCTCTTTTTAGTGGATGGTTTGCCTTTAGATTTCTCTCCAAGCATCTCCATTATTTTCCTATAGTTTTCTCTTTCTCCCTTGCTTAAAGAAAAAAGAGCTTTCATATACTCCCCTGAAAAGGAAAGATACTTAAAAATGTCAAGCCTATAGACCCCATCAGGGCTAAAAATAAATTTTCCCATTCCCCCTTCTTCAGTGAACTTAATGGCTTCATGACCTGTATAGATTATTCCGTCTTTTTCAAAACCCATTGCATCTACCAATTGCCCTATGGCAATCCGATGTGCTGCAATAGCATGCTGGATGTTATCAAAACAAATTTTCTTTTCCATTGCTCTTTTTCTAAAATATGGATCTTGTGCATCTTTAATACCCTTAATAACAAAATAAGGATTTTGATACCCTAAAAACTCTATCTTTCGCCTGATTGAAATTAATTCTTCATAATCCTTTTTCAATTTTAGATAGGTACTAAGGAAGTATTCACTATCTCTTAATTTTTCAGGATTTATACTGTATTTTAACGTATCTAGATAACTAGAAATCCTAGATATTAGACTCATGATTACTCGCCGGGATTTAAAATAATTGCAATAATCTTATAAAGATATGTATGAAAAAATATTGCAAAAAGAGAATATTTGAAAAAAATAAAAATTAATATTGTTTATATATTTTGTAGTCAAATCTTAAGGCTTGTGGTGAATCAACGTTTCTGAATACAATATAATAGGTTCCCTTCTCAGGGGCAGTCCATTTTAATTGTTCATAGTCCCGATCTCTTTCATTTGTCGAATTAAGGTGTATCTTACCGGAATAATCTGGGGGCGATATTGTAAAGCTTTTGTATCCGTTACTATCAAGTACATACATTCTAACATATAGATTGCGGTAGTCATTCTGTCTGACCTTATAGTAAATATGTATGACTTCACCTTTCTGGAGGGAAGTTGCATAAGATCTCCACCCATCTTTGCTTATAGAAACATTACTTCCTTCAGAGATTATGTATTGATACTTGCTTAACTTTTCTCCAGAAGTCAAAATTGCGGTATAGTAATACTGAGTTTGAAAACTGTTTGTATTATGAACTACAAAATAGTATACTCCCTCTCCGGGGAAAGTGAATTCAAATTCTGATTCTGGGCCGGAGTAAAATCTCAAATATTGATTATTTTTTTTAGTATTGCTAGTTCCGTACAGGGTAAGATAATTATGCTGTGGGCTTGATATAATATATATGTCGAAGTCTTCTTTATCTAAAGTTTCGTAAGAAAATTTCACCTTGCTTCCTTTTGTTAGAGCCATCCGATATGCTCTGTAAGAGTTACCATTCAATGAATTTTTTTCATTGACAAGAATTTCCCCTACAGGCGAAGGTTCAGGACTTGGAGTTTTCACTGGTTGTTGATTTGAGCCAGGTGTCGCGCACATGGCTGCTAGTCCTACTAATACTATCAATCCAAAAATAAGTATTGATTTTTTCATCTTTAAAGATTTGTAATTTAAAGTTTAAATAGTTTTCTGATTTTACTTTCCCCTGCATTACCAAATAATTATTTAACTTTCCTTCATAGCATAATTCAAAATTCTATCTAAAAGAAAAGTTAACTTTTACTTATTTGGCCTTATGTCTATAAGAAATATAAAACAGTTTTTAAAGAGATCCGATAAATCTCAATATTTAAAGCAGCCCTTGTATGTTGCCTTTGCGATCAATATCCATATTTAATGCTGCGGGTGAACTTGAAAGGCCAGGCATTAGATTGATGTTCCCACAAAGTATAACAATGTAACCCGCGCCACTAGCAAGTTCAACATCTGTTATCTCAAGATCAAATGGTGGGGGCACTCCAATCAAATTTTTTTCATCTGATAAGGACATTTGAGTTTTTGCGATGCAAATTGGTAGATTTCCATATCCAAGCTTTTTATATAGCTCAATTTTTTTCCTTGGTCTTGTTTCAAATATTACGCGTTTTGCACCATATATTTTTTTGGCAATAATATCTATCTTTTTTTCAATATCATCACTTAATTCGTAAAGTGGCCTGAATGTATTTTTCTGTTTTGATAACTCTAATACGATATTTGCAAGCTCCAATCCCCCCTTCCCTCCCTCTGAAAACATTGTAGATAGTGCCACTGGAACTTTTTTCTTAGAACAAAGATTTTTTATCATTTCTATTTCCTGATCTCTGTCAAAATCAAATTTATTGATCGAAACTACAATAGGAACGCCAAATAATTTGAGATTATCAATATGCTTTTCAACATTCTTTAGGCCTTTACGAAATGCCTCTTCATCATGATAGGTAATAATATCCTTTAATCCCCCGTGGTATTTTATTGCCTTACATGTGACAACTAGCACAACGACAGATGGAGAAAAATTTCCGTTTCTTGAAACAATATTGAAGAATTTTTCTGCACCTAAATCAGCTCCAAATCCAGCTTCGATTACAACAAAATCGGCCAGTTTAAGGGCGATGTTGGTAGCAATAATAGAATTTGTACCAATAGATATATTTGCAAAAGGTCCACCGTGAACAATAGCAGGTGTATGTTCAATTGTTTGAACGAGGTTTGGTTTAAGCGCATCTTTTAAAATTGCAGCCAATGCGCCTTCTATCTTCAGATCCCCAGCTTTTATTATATTTCCCTTTCTATCAAAAGCAACTGTGATGTTGGCTAATTTACTTTTTAAATCAAATATGTCTTTTGATAGACATACAATAGACATTATTTCTGATGCAGCAGTTATGATGAATTTAGACTCTCGTGGTATGCCATCCCCAGAACCTCCTAAACCAATAACAATATTTCTAAGAGCTCGATCATTCATATCAATTGCCCTGGGCCACACAACATTGTTAATATCAATGTCAAGTTCGTTACCCATCAATATATGCGTGTCAAGCATAGCTGCAAGTAGATTGTGTGCTGCCTGGATTGCATGAATATCCCCAGTAAAATGTAGATTGATATCCTCCATCGGAAGAATCTGTGAACGTCCTCCGCCTGTCGCACCTCCTTTTACCCCAAAAACAGGCCCCATTGAAGGTTCTCTTAAAGTAATTATAGCTTTCTTTTCAAGGAGAGATAATGCTTGCCCCAATCCAATTGTGGTAAGGGTCTTGCCTTCCCCATATGGCGTTGGATTCATTGCAGTTATAAGAATCAAGTGACCATTTGGATTATTATCTGTATTTTTTAAAATAGATAAATCAATTTTGGCCTTATATTTCCCATAAAGTTCAAGGTGCTCTGATTTGATACCTGTAATCTCCGCGATTTTTTCTATTGGCCAAACATCGGCTTTTTTTACAATCTCAAAGTCACTTTCCATTATAATCCTCTTGATTTCAAATTCAATTGAAAATCTTTTTAAAAAGTTTTCGTTATTTAGTTTATGTCTTCTAAAGCAGAAATAAGAGCGATAATTAAAGAAAAAATGAAAAATCTCGAATACTCCAGTAAAGTATCCATGGATGAGAAAATAAGAGAAAAAATCTATAATCTACATGAATATTATGATTCAAAAAGTATTTTTTCATATGTTTCTCAAGAAAGGGAAGTTGACACGATTGACTTAATTAATCGCTCAATTACATGCGGAAAAATCGTATGTGTTCCTCTAATAGTTAAAAAAAATGCTGCCTTTGACTTAAGAATAATAAAGGATTTTAAAACAGATTTGGAAATTGGAAATTTCAATATTTTAGAACCTAAGAAACACACTAAAAAAATTAATCACAGTAACATTGATATTTTTTTCATTCCTGGGGTTGCATTTGGAACAAAATGCGAGAGACTAGGCAGAGGCGGGGGTTATTTTGATAGATTCTTGCTGGGTGTTAACGGCCTAAAAATTGGACTTGCATACGAATTTCAAATTTTTGATTCTTTGCCGACTGAAAAACATGATATAGCTATGGATATGATAATTACTGAAAAGAGAGTGATTACCTGCGTTTAATCGAATAAGCCAAGATTATTGCAGGAAACACTATCATTGATGCAAACGGATTTATTGCCAAAAATGATGCAACTACAGGTAGACTTGAACCTATAATTGTAGAAAGATCCTGACTTAGGGAAAAAGTTGAAAATATTACGCCTCTCTTCGAAAAATCTACTACTTCACATAAAAAGGAATAACACCAAATATCTATAAATGCCCCAGCCAATCCAATTAATCCCGAGGCTACAAAGAAAAAAATAATGTTGTTTGAAATCAGTAATAATGCAATTCCTGGGATATGGATTAATGCACCCAACTTAATCCAAAATCTTTTTGTCTCAACTTTTACAAAACGGCCAATAAGGATTTCTGAGATGCCAAAAACGAGTGATTCAAATGCGACAATTAACGAAACTATGGATCCTGACATTCCAAGTTCCCTTATGGCAAATCTAACAAAGAATATCAAAAATGCTGAAAAGACTGCAAGATCAAAAGTCTTATAGATCAGAGGATCTAATACCTTAAGCACTGTTTGGAACGAGGGGTAACTTTTTTCTCTTAATTCAAACTTAAATCCGTTCATGAAAAATATATACAAACATGAGATCAAAATTCCAATAATAAATAAAATGTAAAAAGTTTCTTTTAATCCGAGTATGTCAACAAATACCCCCGGTAGTAAAAGTCCAAATACCCAACCCAATCCTGTTATTCCTCCAAAAATACTCGCCTTTTTTTCAGGTTTTTGAGTTACGGGTCTAAGTGAGAAAATGATAACAACAGTTAGGAATGTGGCAAGAGAAACTGCAACGAGCACTTCAAGCAGTGCCAAAAACAAAACATTTTTCGTGAACGAGATCAAAAAAGTAGAAATTGAAGATAGTATTAATGCGATTAGTAATAGGTATTTCTCCCCAACCCTATCTGACAGCACTCCCACTACTGGCTTAAGAAAAAAAGAAAGGCCATCCCCAACAACAAATAATAAAGCATAAGGTAAAAGTGAAATCCCTATTTTAGTATAGTAAATACTAAAAAGAATCATTGTGAAGCCATGAAAAAAGGATTTATAGAATCCTAACATAGAGCCAAAATACAATCTGTTATTTTCTATTTCCAAGTAAGTTCCTTCCTTTAAGAATATATCCAGCGACGTATATTGATCCCGTAATGAGTAATCTTTCTCCACTTTTAAGGTTTGACATACAGTAATCAAAGGCGTTAAGGGGATCTTCAAAGGAATTAATCTCGGAGAAGTATTTCTTAGCAATACTCTCAAGAGAGTTGATACTGGCGCATCTTGGGGGAAGTGTTGTCAATACAATCCTTTTTGAAATTTTTGATAGTTCGGCCAAAATTCCTTCTAAATCTTTGTCAATGGAGATGCCGACAAGTAATAATGTTTTGGAATCGCTGATTAACTCGTTAAAAGTATCAGAAAGTGTTTTTACTCCTGCAACATTATGTGCAACGTCAACTAAAATCATTGGATCCTTTTTTAATAGTTGAAATCTTCCAGGCCATATTGATTTTTTAAGTCCTTTCCTAATTGACTCTTCATTTATTTTAAATCCAAAAGATACCAAAGATTCTGCAAGATTAATGGCACATGCAGCATTAGTAATCTGATGTTTTCCAATCATTTTGATTTTGACGTCCTTGAATAAGTTTTCGTTTGAATGGTAATCAAAAACAGATCCTTCAAAGCTTATTTTTTTTTGAATAGTGTTAAAATCTCTATTAAATAAATATAATGGGACATTTTTATCTTTACATATATTCTCTAGTAACGGAGCCAATTCTAAATCTATACATGAAGAAACTTTGGAATCTTTTTTTATTATTCCAGCCTTTTCTATCAATATTTGTTCTTTGGTATTACCTAATATATCCTGATGATCATAAGATATATTTGTGATTGCAATGGCTTTTCCATTTAGGATGTTAGTTGCATCAAGCCTACCCCCAAGCCCAACTTCAGAAACGATAATATCGACCTTTTTTCTAGCAAAATAGATAATAGAAATGGCGGTAAGTATCTCAAAAAACGTAGGGCTTCCAATATTTTTTAATTTTTCAGCTTCTTCGCAATAATATTTTAATTCAGAAAGTATCTTATCAAATTCATTAGGAGGAATATTCTTATCCTTAATTTGTATCCTTTCATATATATCAATTAGATGCGGTGAAACATAGAATCCGACCTTATATTCAGACTGGCCCAATATCTTTGAAATAAACGTGGCAACAGAACCTTTGCCATTTGTCCCTGCTATGTGAACTACAGGAATTTTTTCATAATCTACCGTACTTTTTTCAAGAAGAAATTTTATTCTTTCAAGCCCCAGTTTTGAATCTAATCGTTCAAGACCGGGTTTAGAACCAATAAGTTTCAATGACTCTAAAAAATTATTTTGCACAGTCATTCTGTTTTGAGAAGCAGATTATAAGGTTTTCCAGAAGCATTGCCCTTGTCATTGGACCCACCCCACCTGGAACTGGTGTGATATATGATGTTTTTTTGCTAACTTCATCGTACTTGACATCTCCTCTAATACCATTTAAATCTCTAGTAATACCAACATCCACAACAACTGCCCCATCTTTTACCATATCCCCTGTTAAGAAGTCAATTTTTCCTACACCAACAATGACAATATCTGCACTCTTTATTTTTTCTTTGGGATTCTTAGTCTTTGTATGGACAACGGTGACAGTTCCACCTCTATTTATTAGCATGGCAGCTAGAGGTTTTCCAATAATATTGCTTCTATTAACAATAGTAATATCTGACCCTTCTATTGGAATTTTGTATTCGTCTAATATTTTAACAATACCTTTGGGTGTACAAGGAAATAAATCTGAAATATTTAAGAGAATTCTACCAACATTAAGCGGATTAAATCCATCAACATCTTTTTGAGGATCAATTCTTTCCAGAATTTTATTACTATCAATGTGCCTAGGTAACGGCAACTGCACAAGAATGCCATGAATATCCTTTCTTTCATTTAAATCATCGATTAGCAAAAGAAGATCTTTTTCAGAGATATCTTTGTAATAAAATTCTTCATAATCAACTCCAATTTTCTCAGAATCTTTCTTTTTTAGATTAACATACACCCTAGATGCAGGATCATCTCCTACTAAAACAGTAGCCAATTTTGGATTAAAGCCTCTTTCTTTATAATCAGCTACTATATGGGATAGCTCGTCTGTGATTTTTTGTGCCAAGGCTTTACCGTCAAGTATAATTGTGCTCATAGATTTAGTGGGAATTTTTTGCAGAGTTCCCTTACCTCCACCCTTACTTTTTCACATGTGATATCATTCTTATTATGTAAAACTCTATAAATCATATCCGCTATTTGCTTCATTTCTCGCTCTTTCATCCCTCTAGATGTAATTGCAGGTACACCCAATCTAAGCCCTGAGGTGATATTTGGCGGTTTTGGATCATATGGAATACCATTTCTATTTGTTGTTATTCCTGCATTCTCTAGTAGTTCCTGTGCTTCTTTTCCTGTCATATCATTCTTTCTTAAATCTATCAAAAGTAAGTGATTGTCAGTTCCACCTGTAACAAGTTCGTATCCTAGTGACATCAATTCTTCAGAAAGAACTTTACAGTTGTTCACAATTTGTTTCTGATAATTAATGAAATCTATCCCCATTGCCTCTTTAAAGCAAACTGCTTTTGCAGCAATTGTGTGCATCATAGGCCCACCTTGCACAAATGGAAATACTGCTTTATCTATTGCTTTTTTATATTCCTCTTTACAAAGTATTAATCCTCCTCGTGGGCCTCTTAGAGTTTTATGAGTAGTTGAGGTGACAAAATCACAGTAAGGGACTGGCGAATTATGAAATCCACAAGCTATAAGTCCTGCTATATGTGCAATATCTGCCATTAAAAGAGCCCCTACTTCATCTGCAATCTCTTTAAATCCTTTGAAGTCAATTTCTCTTGGGTAAGAGCTAGCCCCAGTTACAATTAGCTTAGGTTTTAATTCAATTGCTTTTTGCCGTACTTCGTTTAAATCTATTCTATTTGTATCTTTATTAACTCCATAAAAGTGAAAATCATAAAGTTTCCCTGAAAAGCTAACAGGAGATCCATGTGATAGATGCCCTCCACATGATAAATCCATTCCAAGAACAGTATCTCCCAACTCTAAGCATGCAAAATATACCGCCATATTCGCCTGAGTTCCAGAATGAGGCTGAACATTTGCATGATCGGCCTTGAAAAGCCTTTTAGCTCTTTCAATTGCAAGTGATTCGGCGACATCAACAAATTTACACCCGCCATAATATCTTTTTCCAGGGTATCCT
>JAAZKM010000266.1 GCA_012799835.1 Candidatus Methanofastidiosia archaeon | reverse complement strand
TCAAATTAAAATCCCTAAGACAGAATATCGGAATCGTTCAACAGGATGTATACCTATTTACCGGTTCTGTAATGGAAAACATTAGATATGGTAAGCCGGATGCGACTGAAGAAGAGATTATCGAAGCAGCTAAGAACGCCAATGCCCATGAATTCATTATGGAGTTGCCCAATGGATATGACACGGATATTGGGCAAAGAGGTATAAAACTTTCCGGAGGGCAAAAACAAAGGTTAAGCATTGCCCGAGTATTTTTAAAAAATCCTCCAATTCTTATCTTTGACGAAGCTACTTCCGCTCTTGATAACGAAAGTGAAAAAGTCGTACAACAGTCTTTAGAAAAGTTAGCAAAGAACAGAACCACATTTGTCATTGCCCATAGACTTTCAACCATCAAAAATGCTAAAAAGATTTTAGTCCTCACCGAAAACGGCATAGCAGAAGAAGGAACTCATGAAGAACTTTTAGCGTTAAACGGCTTATATGCACAGCTTTATAATATGCAATTTAAATAATCCAAACAGATAAAAGGAAGCCTTTGGCTTCCTTTTATCTGAATTCAATTATATTATTTATAAGAGAACTATTGTCTGGTAAATCAAGTGTTTTAAGCAATATCCAGCAATCCTAAAACACTTGATTTGTTATGTATCTCTATTATACCATTCTTAAGAGAAGCTATTTCTCCAATAGAGAGTGCTCCTTCCAATGGGAATCTCAGTTTACTTTGTATATTAACAAGTTCTTGATTGAATAAGCCTTCTAAAAACATCGCTCTTGAAATGCAATCAAACAAAAGTGGATTATATTTTACTGGAGCATTTATAGAACACTCTTTAACAACTTCTAAAGATGCATTCAGCAAAGTATCTTTATTGCCTTTAAGTACGTATATTAAAGAACTCTCTGGAACATCTGCAACACAGATAATTTCATCTTTTTCATTTAAAGCAATAGGATCTCTTACAACTAGTTCCTGCCCTGTATTTTTAACTATACCAAAAGGATGATCTTTGGCTACTTCAAAAAAATCCGTACCATATAGAATTAAATCTTCTTCATTTTCTATGATTTCCTGATATACATCAAAGGCATTTCTGCAATCCAATTCAGACAGAGTATTTTCATTAGATTTTGTCACAGAAAATGGACCCGCCAGCTTTTCCCATCCATGTTTTACACTTAAAACTGTTTTATGTGGAACGATACAAATAATAGCAACATCTTCAAATATTCCTTCACTGTTAAAGATGCAGGGCCTATGTATTAAATCGAAAAATCCTGCTCCTCCTCCTACATAAGTTACTCTGTTTCCTATTTTATTATATATCGTATCCGTAAGTTCCTTCATTTTACTAGATAATCCGTCTGCAAGCAGAATAGCAGTACAATGATTGATTTTCTCCAACTCAATATCTATAGGCAATAAATTTGGGGCTACTAAAGAAGTAAATAAAGAACTATACTTATGTACAATAAATCCTTCCCTGGTATGCTGTGTTTCAATTAAAAGACTGGGGAAAATGCCTCCAAAAAAATTAATACCTTTACTATTTAAATAACCAATTAATTCATTAATGAATACGCTGGATTCTTCTCCCACCATAATCATTAATTGATCTTTTTCTTCGATTTTAAGCTGTTCCACGTAAGATTGAAGTTGTTTAAGTGTTTCAAAATACATAAGCACCCCTCTTTTCCGATTTTTTTGTCTTGTAATAATTATAACAATATTCCGAAATCATTTCAATGATAATTTCCGAAATTTCGAAATAAATCTACATATTTCATTTATTTTCATCAAATCTATTACCCAAAAAGAGTTTCTCTTACGACATACAATACGCACGAGTATACATCCTACCTGGAGGGATTTTGATTTCATAGGAATCCGGAGAAATTTCCTATGTAAAAATATTATGGTGCCTGGATATCCAGGCACCATTCATGTAAATCAAATTCTAAATTTTTTAATAAGATCATTCAGTTCTGTTGACATTTTACTGAGGGATTCAGCCAATGCCGCTAATTCCTGCATGGAAGCTGATTGTTCTTCAATAGAAGCTGCCACATTTTCTATATTAGCAGTTGCTTTTTTTGCTATTTCTGCAGTTCTTCCGATGGAATCTTTTACAGTATCACTGCCAACAGATATCTCTTCCGATGTTGCAGCGATTTCTTGTGATTGTTCTGCTACTACCTCAATACTAGAGACAATTTCTCTAAATGAATTTCCAGCTTCACTGATCTTAAGAATTCCATCTTTTACTGCATCGGTTCCACTTTTGGTAGCGATCTCAGCATTATATATATCTTCTTTTATCATGTTAATTAATGTTTCTATTTCTTTTGTTGCATGGGCTGACTGTTCTGCCAGTCTCCTTACTTCTTCTGCGACAACTGCAAAACCTTTTCCTGCTTCTCCAGCCCTTGCAGCTTCAATAGCAGCATTTAGAGCAAGAAGATTCGTCTGATCTGCTATTCCAGAAATGGTTGATACAATCCCCTCTATGTTTTCAGACTTTTTCTTAAGATTTTCCATTGTCTCTACTATTCCATTAACCTGCTCTTCAATATTGTTCATTTGATCTACAGCATCTTTAATAATCTTTCTACCATTTCTCGCCCTTTCAGAGGCTTGCATTGCCGTATGAGAAGAGTTTTCAATACTAGTAGTCATATGACTTAAACCATTATTCATCTTATCAAAAACCAAATATACATTTTCGATTTCTTTATTCTGAGCTTCTATCCCTTTGGTCACATCTGTAATATTCAAGCTGATTTCTTCTGTAGCTCTTGATGTCTGCTCCGCACTATCGGCTAAACCTCCTGCTGAAATATTTACTTGTTCAGCACTGAGATTCACGGTCTGAACCAAATTTCTTAACTCTGCTAACATTCTATTAAAAGACAAAGCTAAGCTTCCTATTTCATCCCTATTCTTAATTTTGATATCATTAATTGTCAAATCTCCATCTGCAATGGATTTTACCGATTTTTCTAATTTTCTTATTGGATTGGATATATTAAATGATAGTATCAGTCCTAAAAGTATTGATAACACCATAGAAACAACAGACATTATGATAAAGGCAAATCTTGAAGAATGATAAACGGTATTGGACGCTTCTCCTGCTTGTACCACACTATTATAAGTAAATAGGATAATATTCTTAATTTGTCTGTTCAATTTATTAAATAATTCTTCAGAGTTTGTAAAATTCTCTTTTGCAAATTCTGTATCTCCACGTTTAACTTTTTCTATGATTTCCTCAATATTCTGAGTATACATTTCTACATTTTCCTTAAAACTGAGAAATAATTTTTTCATTTCTTCATCTGTATGAATACCTATATAGTTCTCCTCATATTCCTTAATCAATTCGGTCATATTATTTTTAGTAGTGAGAAGTTTTACAAGCATCAAATTTCGTTCTTCCTGATCCGAGACACTAAAACTTTGAAATTCAAAATACCTGTATTCTGCCACCAAGGTATTAATCTCTCCTAATATCTTTATTCCTGGAGTGTATTGCTCTGCCATTTGTCTGGAATTATTGTTGATAAAGTCCATTCTTCCAATCGCGGTAATACTAATAGACATTAGGCAAATAAATCCAACAAAAAAAGCTCCTAATATTTTGGTCCCTATATTAAGTTTAATATTTATTTTTCTCCCCATTCCATGTTTAAACTGAAAAACTTTTTTCCAATTTCTCATTTTTTTCTTTTGCGGCATAATTTTTATTCCCCCTAGAATTTGTGTGAAAATCTTTTTTAATCTATTTATCTGTTCGACATATTACTGCTTTTTATTTAGATTTATTCTAATAATATAAGAACACTGATAAGCCACTAATATATCAATAGTCAATAATTGAATCTAAAACCCTCTCTATCCTAAACTATATAGCATCCAAAACCTCCCTAACAAACTATCTTCCCGATATCTTTCTATTTCTTCATTAATACAAAAACATCTATTTCCCATATAAAAGAATTGACTCTCACTCTTCATATAAACTTAATAGGATTATTCTTTGCTAATCATACATACTTTTAGTTTTATATGTCTAGCAAAATTAATATATCAATTTTCAAATTTGAGAATTTCCTTTCTCTTCCTTTCTTGAAATAATGTCAATACGATTTGTCCATACATATCCTCTAAAACACTTTGGTATCTTTTCGAGGGATTCTATCGTATCAAAGCCCTCTGACCATTTCCCATTTCCTTCTACAATGACTACCCTTGTATTTACCGATTCCATGCGCTCTATAAATTTATGTGGCCATCCCCATATATATTTTGCCCATCTAAGGGGTATATGAATTTCCATATTGTACATTTCCTCCGGAACATATCCTGTCCATCCAAACAATTCATATTTTATAAATGCATTTTTTAGAAGTTTTATAGAGAACACTCTTAGACTGTTATCCTTTTCTCTTAAATAGGCCAAGCCCTGTTCATCCCCATAAACTGTAATCTGTGCTAATCTTTCTGGAGGCATGCTTGCTAAATACGTCCATAAGATTTTAGCAGTTTCTAAACCGTCATCTTTTATG
>JAAZKM010000265.1 GCA_012799835.1 Candidatus Methanofastidiosia archaeon | reverse complement strand
ATAAAGGAAGCAGGTAGAGTCGGCCTGCCCTGTATAGTAATCAATAACGGAGAAAAAATCTTATTTGATTATAATTTGCTTGATATAGAAAATATTAAAGAATAATAGAGTTGTATGATGTAGCGAACCGTGATTTACTGAATACATGACTCCGAAAATTCATGTGTTATGCTTAGAAATAGGAAGTCATAACACAGAACGGAGGGAGTCAAAATGGGTAAGATAGCAATTTACACAAGAGTTTCATCAGAGAAGCAAGCAAGTGAGGATAGATATTCACTTGCTGTACAAAAAGAACGATGTGAAGCCTTGCTTATATCACAAGGTTACAAAAGAGAGGATTTTGCTTATTATTGTGACGCAGGAATTTCTGGCATAACAATTGAAGAAAGAGACGAATTAAAAGAATTATTAAAACGACTGCAGGAACCTGAGAACGATATTGATGGCATTTGTTGCTACGATTTATCCCGTATAAGCCGTTCTATTAGTCACACTTTAGAGATTTTCAAACTTCTCAAAGAGAATAATTTGCGTTTGTTTACTTGTGATGGGGCATTCATGGGGGATATAAATTCTCAAAATGCCAAGATAATGGTTAGCATATATAGTATGTTAAATGAACTTTTCATCGACCAGTTGAGAGAACGTGTAAAGGCTGGTTTAGAAAAATCAGTGCAGGCTGGAAACTACTTTGGCGGTCCTGCACCGCATGGTTATCGATACGAATTTTATTCTACAAGTCAACAAGAAAATAATGATTTCAAACAAGATAAAAAAACAAAAAAGAAGGATATAAAAAAACGATTAGTAATAGATGAAAATGAAAAACAAATTATAGAACTTATATTCCATCTTTTTACAAATGAGAAACACAGTATAAAAAATGTTGCACAATACCTTAATCTCAACGGTTATCGAACAAGGCAAGGTAAACAATTTGCAACTGCTACTGTCCAAAAAATTCTGGAAAACCCTCTGTATTGTGGGCGATTGTTTTGGGCTAAGAGAAAACAAAAGAAAAAGACAGATGCAGGCGTAAGAATTTGGGAAAAAACAAACATTTACAATATTGACTTTTTTGACTTGCCAAAGGGGAATCACCAGCCGATTATTAGTGAAGAATTTTTTCTTGAAACATTAGAGAGGCTCAAAGGTAGAAGAAAAATACGAAAAAACTTGGACATGGCAGAAGCAATGTCTGCAATTACAAAACAGGAGTATTTTGATGCACACAAAAAGATGTTTATAAATATACTTCACTGTCCGAATTGTGGTGGTAAAATGACTTCAAGCTTACAACCATCTCCCATATTGGCTGACGGTACCAGAAAACCTGCGAAAGTGTATTACAAATGCAGTACATTCAATGCAGGAAAAAATTATTGTGATGGGTACTATAGCGTTCAAGAGGAAAGAGTATTCAACCTGATTAAAGAAGATTTCTTTAAAAGGTTGAAAGAGGCTTTTATACTTGTAAAAGAATATCAGAACTATCTAAAAGAGAAAAATGTAATAAAAGAAGAAATGATGTTTGATTCAGAAGTTAATAAAATTGAAGATGAAATAAAGAATCTTGAGAAAAATGAAAAAAGACTTATGACGAAGATAGATAACCTTATCGAACGGCAACTTGATGAAGAGAAAGATTCCATAAAATATAAGAGAATAGAAAAAATGATAAAAGATACTGAAAAAGAAATAGAAGAAATTAAAAAACTAAAAGAAGAACTACAGGACAGAATAAATCAAGCAAAAAAACGAAGAGAAGCACTGTTTGCAGAAGCAAAAGAACAAGAAGAATATGATAATATAGAAGAATATTTCAATTCACTCACATTACTTCAAAAAAGAGAATTACTTGAAAAAGTTTACAGCAAAATTGTAATAGATACTATTTCAAATGCACGATTTGGCCCTAAACGGCTAAGGCTGAAAGAAATTGTATTTAATCAATACAGCAGTGTATATGGCTTGTGTAAAATTTTGGGTGTTCAGGATTTCCATGAGTTTAACGAGTATCTTAAAACTAAAGGTCGACAGGAACTTAATTTGCTAGAAAGATATTTTGGGGATGCTGAAGAATATATAGCAGAAACTCAAAAACATAATCACAGTATAAAATTTAAACAGTATTTTAAAGAACTAGATGCTGTTAAAGATAATTATAATGATGAGTTCATAGAAGAACTTATTGATGAATGTTTAGAGAAAACCGGGCAAATATCAGAAATGACACTTGATAAAATAATCCAAGACTTTGATAAAACATATGAAGAATTTAAATTTAAGCATTTCTTAAAAAAAGTACTGCAAAATGAAAAGGCTCTTACCTGAAGGGTAAGGGCTATTTATTTTTATACTAAAATTTTTATTTAGAATAACACGAAAATCCAGAGAATGATATGAAACTAGCCGTTTGATTGGATTATTGATACTATTTCTATTTTACTTGTGATTCTGTTTTTCCAAAAGAAAATAGAATACCATTTTAGATTAAAAAAGGCCCTTATTTTTTTGTGATATAATATATCTTATTTAATTTGGAAGGGTGTTTACTATGGATAGTACAATATTTGAAACTTTTTATAAAAAAGTGTGGGACAAAAGTAATATCTTGATTGATGCTAATAATTTCAATTTAAAAACTTTAACTGCTATTTTATTTCTGGGAAGGCATCAAATTGAACTAGGCGAAGAAATAACGTTCAATTTAAATAAAATTAGAGAATTGCTCGGCCTTGAAGATTCTATATATACCTATCATCGAATTGAAAATGCTATTTTTTACTTTAAAATCAATTTCTATAAATGTAAACTGAAAAATAACCGAGAACGGATTGCCCATGCTATTAAAGCATTTGAAAAACCAATGAATGACATTAATTTTGAGAAGGAGTGGAGTGTTGAAATTGATAGTGTTCTTCGAGAACAGATTCTCCAGTCTTATTCTAATGATTCATTTTTTGAAAATGATGAGCCTTTCGAATGTGAATTAATTAATAGTGAAAATATATTAATCCCTAATCAGTTTTTTTCATATTATCATTCATTAAGTGGTGGGGCTGTAAAACTGTATTTTTCTATAAAATTACAAGAACAACTTACTCGAAATGAAAAATTGAGAATTGATGATATTGTTGAATTTACTAGCATTAGCAAGCCCGCATTTTATCGTGTTATCAAAAATTTAATACAGTTTGATTTAATCAGAAAGCATGCAGGTAGTCGTAGAACACAGGAAAAAGCGATTTATAGAATAAATAAAAATCTAAAATTTAATAATGGTTATACATCGTTTGAAATAGAAACGATAAATAATATGATTAATAACACAGAAAAGAAACTTACAGATGGAGAAATAAAAATATATTCTTATCTATGTTATTTAACAGGTGGCAAAGGGGAGATTAAGAAAAGCCAAGCGGAGATTGGAAGATTAATTGGTAGAGAAAGAAATACAATTTCAGAGTTGACAGATATTCTTCATGAAAAAGGATATATTATAAAAGAAACTTATATTGGAGAAGATAATCAGACACGCTGCTGTTATATTATATAATAAGATATACTTGTATATAAGCCCAAAGGGTACAGGGCAAAGATTTTGATTTTTTATCAATGGATGCCGTGTATACATTACTGTTTTCTCGGCTATTCGATAAGTTTTCTCAGGGTTATTGGAATATAAATTAAAACATACTATGACCGGTGATATATATAAAAAATAAGAAAGAAAAGGGGTGTAAGGGGATATGGGAGGGTACTTTTGAAAATACTCTGCAAGAACATCTTAAAAAAGCAGGATTAATAGCAGAAATGTCTTGTACACTGCAAATTGTAAAGAGGTTAAAAGGAATAGGCTTTAGTGT
>JAAZKM010000264.1 GCA_012799835.1 Candidatus Methanofastidiosia archaeon | reverse complement strand
TTCAATAAAAATTGGGCTAGCTTCACCAGAAAAGATAAGACAATGGTCTAAAGGAGAGGTTAAAAAACCTGAGACCATTAATTACAGAACCTTAAAACCTGAGAAGGAAGGCTTATTCTGTGAAAAAATATTTGGACCAACAAAAGACTGGGAATGTCACTGTGGTAAATACAAGAGGGTTAGGTATAAGGGAGTAGTATGCGATAGATGTGGGGTTGAAGTTACTAAAGCAAAAGTTAGGCGAGAAAGACTTGGGCATATAGAGCTTGCAGCACCTGTATCACATATATGGTACTTTAAAGGCATACCTTCTAGAATGGGACTTATACTTGATATGAGCCCAAGAATATTAGAAAAGATATTGTATTTTGCATCTTATGTAGTTATTGACCCAGGCGATACACCTTTTAAGATAAAAGAATTACTATCAGAAACTGATTATAGAGATGCAGTAGATAAATATCATAATAAATTTAAGGCGAAAATGGGTGCTGAAGCTGTAAGAGACCTTCTAGAAAAAATTGATGTTGAGAAAGAGTCAGTTGAGTTAAGGGCTGAATTAAAAGATGCTTCAGGACAGAAAAAAATCCGTATAACAAGAAGATTAGAGGTTATCGAGGCTTTTAGACTTTCTGGGAATAAACCTGAATGGATGATATTAGATGTAATACCAGTAATACCTCCAGATTTAAGGCCAATGGTTCAGCTTGATGGTGGTAGGTTTGCAACTTCGGATTTAAATGACTTGTATCGAAGAGTTATAAATAGAAACAATAGATTAAAAAGATTACTAGATTTAGGAGCACCGGATATTATTGTTAGAAATGAAAAGAGAATGCTTCAAGAAGCAGTAGATGCTCTTATTGATAACGGAAGAAGAGGAAGACCAGTTACTGGTCCTGGAAACAGACCACTTAAGTCTTTATCAGATATGTTAAAGGGGAAACAGGGACGTTTTAGACAGAACTTGCTTGGTAAAAGGGTAGATTATTCTGGCCGTTCAGTTATAGTAGTAGGACCTGAATTAAAGTTCTACCAATGTGGACTTCCTAAAAAGATGGCGTTAGAGTTATTTAAACCATTTGTTATGAAAAAACTTGTATCAGATGGGTATGCTCATAATATTAAATCTGCAAAGAGAATGGTAGAGAGAGTAAAAACAGAAGTTTGGGATGTGTTAGAGGAAGTTATAAAGGACCACCCAGTGCTACTAAACAGAGCACCTACTTTACACAGATTAGGTATTCAAGCTTTTGAACCTGTTTTAGTCGAAGGTAAAGCTATAAAACTTCATCCACTTGTATGTACTGCTTATAATGCTGATTTCGATGGAGACCAAATGGCAGTTCATGTTCCACTTTCTACTGAGGCACAAGCAGAGGCTAGATTGTTGATGCTATCTACTAACAATATTCTGGCACCAAAAGACGGAAAGCCAATAACAACACCTTCTCAGGATATGGTACTAGGTTCTTATTATTTAACTGTTGAAAGACCAGGAGAAATTGGCGAAGGAAAGATGTTTAAAGATTATGATGAAATGCTACATGCCTACGCAAATGGAGATGTAGGAGTTCATGCAAGAGTTAAAGTTAGAGTTAAATTAGATAAAAGTGACAGAGGCCAAGTTGTAGAAAGTACAGTTGGTAGGTTTATATTTAATGAACACATACCGCAAGATTTGGGTTTTGTAAATAGAGATGAAAGACCATACGATCTAGAAATAGATAGATTTGTTGATAAAAAATTCTTAAGCGTTGTTATAGACAAGTGTTTTAGAAAACATGGAAACTCTGTAACTGCAGATATATTAGACCATATTAAGAGGATGGGCTTTAAATATTCTACTATTAGTGCTATTACAATATCTATGGGTGATGTAGTAGTTCCTGATGAGAAGTATACTCTAATAAAAGAAGCGGAAGAAACTGTGGATGGATTAGAGAAATCTTATAGGAGAGGTCTTATTTCTGACGATGAGAGATATGAAAGAGTAATAGAGACTTGGAATGAAACAACAGAAAATGTAACAAATGTGTTAATGGACAATTTGGATCCTATGAATAATATATATATAATGGCTATATCTGGAGCAAGGGGTA
>JAAZKM010000263.1 GCA_012799835.1 Candidatus Methanofastidiosia archaeon | reverse complement strand
TGAGCCACACTTCCCAACTAAATTTAATAGGGTTTAGCAATTTAGTCAGAGAATACTTGATCAGTCGTTTTATTTTTAGTAATCCATAAGGTTTAGAAATTTCATTTTGAATTAATCTAAGAATGATAAAGGTAATAATAGCTGTAATTATTTGAATAATTACAGCATTTAAGCTGTGGCCTATAAATTTTTTGATTTTCAAATTTTGCTTAATCCATTTAAAAAATAATTCTATTTCCCAACGTTTTTTATACAACCAAGCAATTTCCTCACTTGTTAAATCAAATATATTTGTCACAAAAATTAGCTCTTTACCCTTGGAATCAGTTATGTTAACAATCCTGTATCTTTCTTTAGTCCTGTTAATGTATTGGTTACCAAGGTAGACAATTTTATCTGATGTAATTTGGGTATCAGTATCTAGAAGCGGTTCCTCAGAATATGAAATTTCAAGTTCTTCAATATCGCTAATAACAGCATTGTTTTTTAGCCTGGTAACGAACTTCTTATTTTGATTGGTAAAGATATCGAATTTTTTATAATCAACATAACCTTTATCAAAGACGTATATGCAATCTGTATCCCGGGTAAGATTATCTAATTTGCCTATATCATGGGTCTTAGCATTTGATATAATAATCGTTTCAGGGATACCTTTACCTAAATCAAATTTTGCATTTAACTTAATTCCGGCTTTGGTGCTTCTAAATTCAGCCCATTTAAAATAAGTTAAAGCCATGCTAACAGTTGAAGAATCAATTAACTTTATACTGCCTAATTTTTTAATTCTTTCAGAAACTGTTATGTGTGCCATTGCCCTATTAATTATATCTTGCATAACCGGTATGAAGACATTAAAATCAATATTATTGTTGTAATTAGACAAAGAAGCAAGACTAACACCTTTGATTGTTTCTTTTAAATCCGAATTAGATTCCATAAAATCGCTTATATCTCTTAAACTTTTAAGTTCAGCTATATGAAAATATACTAAAGCTTTAAGATGGTTAGAAGCTATTAAATAATCAGTGTTTAGTTTATATGTTGAAATTTTTAATAAGTTCCAATTAATAGTGTCTATAAATTTGTCAAAAATTTTGATATAATTATTCATAGTCAGTAGCCCCCTTGGTTATTGTTGTTTGGATAATTATATTAAACCAAAGGTTACTGGCTATTTTCATGTCTAAATTTAAGGTAAATAATGAAAATATAGGATAATGAGTTTTGTCAATGGATTAAAAAACCATTTGTTGAACACTAGTGAATTGTTCTATTCATTATATTTTATCATATAAATTTCCTCATCATGCCTACCAATTACATTTTCATTTGCATTTCTATTTATATTTTCAATAATCATCCTAGGTATATTAACCGCGCATTCATATCCTTGGGGATATCCTCCTCCAAACAAGGATTTGCTTCAGAAATAAAATATTCATCATCAACCTTAAAAATATCTTCATCAATAATTTCTTTAAGTCCAGTCTTCTTTAAAATAAGTGGGGTCTTTTACTTTCACACAATTCTACCCCTACCTCTTGTCGAACCGCACATGCGCAATTAACGCATACAGCTCTCCCCGAAATCATTGTTCACGGATTTTACGCAAAGTTCCTACCCTGCACGCCATTTGGCTTCCTCACTTTGTATCGCTTGTCTACGCTTAAACATAGCTGTTGCTGGCTATACTCCAAGGCTAACTGCGGGTGGTTGGCTAAACCTTGCTCGCTGGGATTCCCACCCACTAAACGTCGCGACCTGGCTCGGTCTCTGCTGTTCCCATTTCCCTGTTTTTCCCTCTGTCAGGGGGAGACTGGTGTAAAGCCCCGTAAATGACGTTAAGGGACGATGACCCTGTCCCCATTTCCCACATTTCCCATGAAATTTCTCTGCCCCCAAGACTCGCTTAGGCCCTATAGTCCGCTTCGCGGCTTGGTTCAATATCCACAAAAAAACTATAGAACCTGACCCCCAAGGCCTTCCCATTTTCCCCCTTCTCTTATTCCTTCCTTCGCAAACCTCTGACTCCTGCACTAATCGTTCACAAGTTTTAATGGAATTCTATTAAGAAAAAAGTACCCCCTAGCTTCTAAAGGTTTTATTTTTTACTGTTATTTTCAAGGTACTTTGGATTTATAGCATATTCTTCTATATGTCCACATTCTTTGCACATAAATCTATTAGTAGTTACTCCATCGTATACCCCATCTTTTCTTACCGCTGAAAATTTACCATCAATATAGCTTTTTATCATGTCGCCATTACACCTAATGCACTTTAAATCTTTCATCTTTTGCTCACTCCTTTATCCTTTTAAGAACATTATACCAAACAAAGGATTTTTATTCCATAAAACTACCCATAATCTACTGTTGCCACAACTATTAAGGTTCTATCATCTTCAACATAAATCTTCCCAATGTTACCTCAGATTCCTTTTGTGCATTCTTTCCGTTGTCTTTTCTACCTTTCGAGATTAGGTACCCATCTATTATAATTGTGTGG
>JAAZKM010000262.1 GCA_012799835.1 Candidatus Methanofastidiosia archaeon | reverse complement strand
AGCATAACAGTTAATTCTATTGATAAAAAATTTAGTAGCTCTTTTAGTGTAGCTTCCATTGATTTTACCTTTATTTAAATTAATTGGCCTGTTAAATTTTCCAGAAGTACAAAACAGATTTAACTACACTAGCTGCCAGTGTAAACCAATATCTCTTGGTTAACTACTTTTATAGTCTTAAACCCTTCGGGCAACACCACGGGTAACCCCTTTTGAAAGCCGATTGGCAAATGATAAGCAGTCACAAAAGGGTACCCTTTTTCAAATGCCAATGTTAAGCTGTCAAAATAATCTTGAATTGTACTGGGGTAATTTTCTCTATAGTTCAGTGCACCCTCCATGGAAGGTGAAGCAAGATGAATATTATGGGCATTTCTTATATGTTCAATAATCTCGAATATCAATGCATCCCCGCAGTAACAATACACATTATGCAGTTGTTCAATTGTTGTAAATGTAATGAAAACTTCCGAATTATCTTTTAGCCGCTGTTTCTCTCCTATATTAAACAAAATATATAAAGCCGGTGCATCAATTACCACCGGTTCACCTTTTGGAATACTAAACTTTGGGGTTTTACCCATTGCCCTTGAAGCAATATCTTTAATATGATTTACTTTTCCGGTACGATCAACATTTGTTTTCTTTTGTAAAATATCTAATTTTTCCTCCACTTTTTTCACTAAGGAATTTGACAGTTGATCCACATGTCCATTTGCTTTATAAAGATTAAGATAGTGTCTGGACTTTTCAAAATCATTATAATGAAGGTATGCAACTGATGCATAATAAGCGTATATCATCTCCCCATAATCCCGGTATTTTTCATATAAATCAAGAGAACTTTCAACGACTCCACAAAAATCATGCAGCCTAATTTTCAAATCTACTTCGATAAACTTTTGAATATCAGGCATAACACAATTTTTAACCTTGTTTAAATATAACCATAACGCCCGCCTAACATTATTAGTTTGCATCAGGTAATCATGATAAACAATATAAAATCCGTCTGGGTCCTGCTCAATTATTTCCGGTTTGTCCTTCATTATTCCCTCGTAAATTTCGCCTATGCGGTCAACTTGTCCTGTCCGGCGATAAAAGGCTATTAGGATATTATAATTTATAACCGATGGATCACGCTCGATGATATCTCGAATCTCTTTTTCTGCTTCTTCGTACATGCCATTCACTTCATAATAAAAACTTCGAATTAACGGCATTTTTTCACTCTGCTGCCAATACTCTGAATATTTAATAAAATACCCATTAAATTGATCTATTGCTTTAGCGTTTAAAAGTGTGGCTAAAAACTGAATAAAGGTATCCTCATTATCCTTATCATTTTTATCTACAATTGGTTTTAAAGCTTTAATCGCATGTTCATACATGCCACGCATATTATAAAATTCACTTAAAATTAATGCTTTATCCATTTCATTTAACAAGTTGATATCATTAATATTGAACTTATTCAGCCAAATATTGTTGATTGCCTTCATCCTACGTATTTCGTACAAGTCATCGCCGCAATACTCTACGAGCCGATCATACGCTCGGTCAAATTCCATAGTTTTTTTCAAGTAGAATAAGCTTCTCAAGTAAGGGATAACAACTCTTGAATATATTCCCTGTTCAGCACTTCCTTTTGCTCGGGCAAAACCAGCTTCAAAATATTCTACAGCCTTGCTTAGATAATCTGGACTAATAGCGTTTATCTTAATCGTAGTTCCGTTATCGGCCTTTTCGATGGCCTTGAAGTAAGTTGCTATTCCCAGATCCTCAATATTAAAAAGATTATCATCGATTTCATATGCTCTTCGCAGCAGTTGAATCGCATCGTTATACTTTTTATTACGCAGCGCAATTTCTCCGATTAAACGGTAAATAAACTGACGTTGATTATCATCTGTAGTGTTAACAAGCAGCTCCATATCTTCAGTCAAAAGCATACTAAAAACTCTTTCATAAGGCATATTATTATAAATAGCTTCGGTATAAACCTTTAAACTAAGAAGCAGAGGATCCTTATGATCAATTTCATACCACTCATTAGCCGTTTTATAAGCCGATTGAAAATCACTGATATTAAAATAATAATCAACAATGTAAGACAGAAGGTCTACATCCTCTTTGTTTTTGGGTAATTTCATTGCCGCTTCAACCAAAGGTGCCGCCGAAGGGTAGTCGCGAATTAAAATATAACAATAAAGCATCCCTTTAATAACCAGCTTCTTTTCCGCACTGGAAAGGGGTTCAAAAATGCTCCCCTGTAAAATCCGGTTATATTCAATAATTGCTTCGTTTATCTTACCGCTTTTTTGTAGCCTTTTAATTTCTTTTACTTTCACGTATATTGCAGAATCTCTTCCAGGAAGAGATGTCGTTGCATTCAAAACTGGCAGACTTTCAGTTTTTAGGCCAATCATACTTTGAGGCTGATAAATTGTGCTTTGACTACAACTTTTTAAAACCTGAATATGTGGTTCTTGCTTATCGATTTCGTCGCTTACATTGATAATCTCATCGAGTATTTCACGAATTCCTGTTGTGTGATCCCCATTGTTTGTTGAGTATTTTAAAATTCTTACATTATATTGCTTTTCCATGAGAATACGCTGCTCCGAAGAGACATTTGCAAGTAGCATGTAATGCCTTGCTTTTAATTTATCTCTACTTACCTCTAAAACTTCCTGAATATATTCGTCATTCAAAGATACTCCAATAAATAGTAATGTGTATCTTTTCCTGAAATGTTCGAGCACCTTCTTAAATTCAATGCTTTTGCGATACAAGCGGTCGTATGATTGTCTGGAAAGGACAATTGTAGATGGTTTTGTGTAATCTCCATGCAGATCATAAACCATTGCATGATAAATCGGATCATCCAATTCATTAATGAACTCTTTGTATAGATGGGTAATATCACTTGGGCCTTTGCCAACATAATCCGATAAGTAATTATCATAATTTGTAGTTAGATACTTGGTGCAGTTCATTTTAGCAAGATCTTTATAAATATTATCCGGCTTCTCGATATTGAGTTTCCTTTTGCGCTGGATTGCACTACAAATAGAGGATTTCAAATCCTCTTTCAATATACCTGCTTTAGTCATCTCATCTACTGCATCCAAATATCGATATTCTTTAATGAGTCTGGAAATTTCCCTTTTACGCTCAGTAAGAAGATCATAATCAAATTCTTTACATACATCATCAATAAGTGCACCCCATCCAGGCATTTCAAAAGGAAATGATAACCCGGCTCCGACAAACGGTACAAGCTGATGGTTTCTATAAGCTTGTTTTAGTTTGTTCATATATTCCTTTGCCGGATGAGACATCCTGTCACTCCCTCACGAACGAATTCCATGAGGAACCTCGGCCTCCTATTCATTCTTGGTAAATGTGAGGTTCCTCTTCTATTCTGAAGTGGCCCCCATTGTCAAGACACAATTTTTAAGGTTTTAAGTGACACTGGGTAGTGGGCCTCCTTTCCAGCTAAATACTAGGGGTTTTTAAAATTCCTTTAATATAAAAATCTTTTGCAGCAGCGGTGGTTGTGGATATGTGGGCAACGCGCAGCGCTGTCCACATATCCACAGCCATCCCCTTAGGCAATCCGTTTCTGTTGCCAGTTATCTACGGTGTTAACAACGGCCTTGATTACAAAATCCCTGTTCATGGTTTGCTGAGCAACCTGGCTTGTTCTTTAATAGTAAGTTTGGGATTGTCCCATTCTATCATTGCCTTGCGATCATTAACGGGGCAGTATTCCGGCAGATTTTTTT
>JAAZKM010000261.1 GCA_012799835.1 Candidatus Methanofastidiosia archaeon | reverse complement strand
TGATCTTCCATTTTTCAAACCAGACTTACATATAGTCATTGCAGATCCTTTGAGGGCAGGTCAAGAGCTTATATATCATCCTGGTGAAACAAATGCAATGATGGCAGATTTACTAATTATAAATAAAATTGACTCCGCAACTCAAGAACAAATCCAAACTATAAAAAGAAATATACAAAAAATTAATAACTCGGCTACAATAATCGAGGCAAAATCTCCAGTTTCCGTCCAAGATCCAAAATTAATAGAGGGCAAACATGTATTAGTTGTTGAAGATGGACCAACTTTAACCCACGGGAATATGAGCTTTGGTGCCGGGACAGTAGCAGCAAATAAATTCAAAGCTAAAGAAATAATTGATCCACGTCCGTGGGCAATAGGGACTATAAAAGAAGTATTTGATACGTTTCAGCAATTAGGCAACGTTTTACCTGCTATGGGTTACAATAAAGAGCAAATAGAGGAGCTTGAAACAACTATAAACAACATTCCATGCGATTCCGTAATAGTAGGAACTCCAATTGATATAGGGAAGCTTATGAATATAAATAAACCACTAGTAAGGGTGAAGTATTCATTAGAAGAAATTGGGAATCCAAATCTTAATGATATTTTGACTTCCTTTAAAAAAGAAAGAGGGATTTAATCCTCAATAGAATCAATGACCTTTCTGCATTCTCTTAAAGACATTCCAAGTGCTGAAGATTCAGAAATAAGGGCGCTTATTTCGATTACATTGAATAATTCGTCCACAGTTGCACCAGCATTTATTGCATTTCGTATATGTACATCAAGACAAAAAGGCGTCTTTAATGCAGTAGCTGCGGCAACAGCAACTAGTTCTGCAGTTTTTGTATCTAAAGCACTACCTCCCATTAAGTGTAGGACCCTCTTTGTTCTTGGAACAAAATATTCCTCTTCTTTTGAGATTTCTTGAGTAACAAATGGTATTTCCCCATATTTATCCTTAATTTTTTGTAGTAATTCCTCTTTCATTTTTTATCTCCTTTAATCTTCTAAGACCTACTGCAAGTGAAGACGACTCACTCATCAAAGCAGCTATTAAAATAACATGAAATATTTCTTCTTCTGTAGCACCAAAAGTAAGTGCCTGTTTAATATGAAATGCAAGGCAATGACTGCCATTATTTCCCACGGCACCAGCTATTGCAAAAAGTTCAGTTTCTTTTGGTGTGAATACTTTATTTGAACCCATAAGATGAAAAAGCTTTTGGACTGAAGTGGTGAAATCTTTTTCATCTTTCGATATTTCATTAAGTATAAAGGGTACCTCTCCATAAAAATCCTCTATTTTCTTTAGAGTTTTTTCAACATTTATTGTCATAAACACACCTTTAATCGTCAAAAATAAACTTCTTTAAATATTTTTGCTAAACAATAAAGAAAATATGGAATCTTAATTTTATTATCGGATAAAGATTTAATCCTCTGACGATTCTAATAATCTATCAAGTTCTCCATAAAATCCCATTTTTCGGGGCCCGAACATTAATCTTTTAAAAAGATCCATATCATTTCCTTCCATAACTATAGTTATTACTCCTGCAATTCCACTCTTTGCATCTTTTTCTGAAACAACAAATTGAAGACTACTAACGTCAGTCTTCCAAGTATATATTTCATAAACACGTTCTATATTTTCTTTATCTAGTTTTATTATTGCTTTCATAAATTGAATTAGGGTTCTTTTTTTAAAAACATTATTCTTTTAACCAAACGTAAACTACACAATTCTTTAGTGAAAATAGATATATACTCTTGATTTAAATCGACTTTATGGAAGAAATTAGATTTAGGCCAATAGGCGTTGTACATTCTCCTTTTAAGGAACCATTTAGTGGGGCACCAAAAACTCCCTCTGAAAGGAGGGATTATCAAGGAACGATTGAAATTTATCCTGAGTTCAAAGATGGACTAAGAGATCTTGAAGGATTTTCACACATTATTGTTATTTTCTATTTTCATAAAGCGAAATATTCGGGCCTTATTGTAAAACCCTATCTCGATGATAACTATAAAGGGGTATTTGCTACAAGATTCCCAAATAGGCCAAATTTAGTTGGATCCTCAGTTGTCCAGCTATTGGAAATTAATGGGAACATATTAAACATTAAAGGGTTAGACATGATTGAAGGGTCTCCTGTCATAGACATCAAGCCATATATTCCTGAATTTAAATCAGATGATAAGGTAAGAATTG
>JAAZKM010000260.1 GCA_012799835.1 Candidatus Methanofastidiosia archaeon | reverse complement strand
ATGAAAAGAATTTGTCTTAAAGTAATGTGGAGTTTTTGAAGACTGACCAATACCAGAAACAACTACAAGATTTTCAGGATTTATTCTCAGTTCTGCAAATGTCTCCTTTAAAATTCGTAATAAAGCAAAGTTACCACATCCAGGACACCATGTTATGTCGATATTTAATAAATCAAAATCCTTTGCTTCCATTTCATTCCTCCAAAATTTTTTTTACTTTTGATGCAACATCTTCCACAGAAAATGGCCTGCCATCATACTTTAAAATTTTATTTTTAATTTCAAAACCAGTTTCTTTTTTTATAAGATTTGCAAATTGCCCGGTGGCATTATTTTCTATTGCTATTACTTTTTGGGCATTGACAAGATATCCCATGATTTCCCTTGGTAGGGGGTACACCTGTTTGAAATGTAAAAATCCTAATCTCGGCTCTTTTATTTGCTTCAAAGCTTCTTCAACGATATTTCTTGTTGATCCCCATCCTATCAAAAGAAATCTATATGCTTTTCCACCAAGTAATTCTGGATATATAACTTCGTTTTTTAATTGATTAAGTTTATCATATGTCCTTTTTTCTACCATTTTTTTTCTTAGAACAGCATCTTCAGTAATATATCCCGTTTCATCATGTTCATTTCCAGTTTGTATTACAAGGCCTTCCCCAAATCCGGGTATACCTCTGGGCGAAATGCCAGTTTTTGTAAATTTATATCTATGATAATCTTTATTTGTTTTTTCAATATATTTTTTTATTGGATATTTGTTATAGTCCAATGGAGAAAAATTGTATTGGCAATCCAATAGATATTGATCTGTTAGTATAAATACAGGTATTTGAAATTTATCAGCTATAGAGAATGCATACTTTGTTAGATAAAAACAATCTTCTATACTTCCTGGAGATAGAATTAATCTCGCAAATTCGCTATGGCCTGAATATAGTGAAGTTTCCAGATCTCCTTGTTCAGTTCTAGTTGCAAGTCCTGTAGCTGGCCCAGGCCTTTGCCCGATATGTATTACAACTGGATTTTCAGCCATGCCGGATAAACTAATTCCTTCTTCCATTAAGGCGAATCCGCCTCCGGATGTTGTTGTCATCCCTCTTCCGCCCGCATACCAAGATCCAATTGCCATAGTTATGGCACTAATTTCGTCTTCTGTTTGTTCAGCAATTACTTCAAACTCTTTAGAGTATTTTGACATAAAAGATAGAACTCCAGTTGCCGGAGTCATGGGATATCCAGAAATAAAATTACATCCTCCGGCTAATGCCCCTAGTGCAATTGCAGTAATGCCTGACATTAAATTATCTTTACTTAAGTCTCTCGAAAATTCGATACCTTTCTTTATTTTAATATTAATGCCTGTTTCAATAAGTTTATTTGCCAGTCGATATCCTTCGCTTATGGACTCTAGGTTCTTATTTACTATTTTTTCTCCCTTTTCACCAAAATATTTTGATATGTGATTATCTATATCGTTTTTTGATACATCAAGCAGCCCACATATAATTCCTACAATTACCATGTTAGAATATCTTAAATTACCGGGATTATTAGTTATTTTTAACAATGGAATGTCAATTAAATCAGAGATATTGTTTATAATCTCTTTGTCTCCGAATATCAATGTGGAATCTGATGTCCTATCTTTCAAGTGATCAATCGATTTATTATTTAAAGCAAACAGTAAATCGATTCTATTAACATATGCCTTAATTGATTTTGAAGAGATCCTTATTTCAGTAGAATTTACGCCCCCCCTTATTCTAGACATATATTCCCTTGCAGAGAACACATGATATCCGGATGTTTTTAGTACTTTGGTTAAAATTTTTTCAATAGTTTCTATACCTTGTCCAGCTTCACCACAAATAACAATAGATATATCGTCCATTTCAAATCCCTCAATACTTAAAAAATTCTATTATTTTTTCTTATCTGTATAATTATTGTATATTTATAAGTTTTCTTGGATTTTGATTAATTTAATATTTATCCACGATATTTGTTTAAATACACAAATTCATTAATCTTTAGTCTTTCTGGTCGTTCTTTTTCAACAATTTTTTGACTTTCAGACATAAGTGGATTCATTTTAGATGAGTGTTTTCCTACAATAACTAATGCAATGACGTTCATCTCTTCAGGTATCCCTAAAATTTCTCTAGTTTTCTTAGGGCTATATCCTGCAATTGGATGTGCAACTAGTCCAAGTTCAGTTGCTCTAAGAATAATGAAAGCTGTTGCCATCCCAGTGTCAAATAGATAATACTCCCTACTCCCTATTACGCAGTCATTCTCTTTTTTTGAAATTACAACTATAATCATAGAGGCAGTTTTAGCCCATTCATTACCTTTTGAAAGTGCAGAATGCATATTTTCTAGAGCATCTGTATCAGTTACAAAAATAAATCTCCAAGGTTGATTATTAAAGCATGAGGGGGATAATTTAGCGCTTTCTGCCATTGAATCTATGATTTCTGGTGTTATCTTTATAGGATCTAAAGACCTATATGCCCTTCTTTTATCAATCGCCTCTTTAACATCCATACAATCCCTCGATACAGTAGTTATTTTTATTTTATGCATATGTCTATTTAAAGTTTAAGCAAATATAATGAACTGGAAATGATAAAATTACTCCAGACAATTTCACTTGAATTAAATGAGGCCTATTGAAAATTACCTATTAGAAAATAAAGTAAAAAAATTATTATAATATTTTTGAAATAAAGGCTTGAGTTCGTGGGTTTTGGGGATTTTCAAACAATTCCTTTGGTTCATTTTCCTCTATTATAATGCCTTCGTCCATGAAAATAACTCTATCTGCAACCTCTTTTGCGAATCCCATTTCGTGGGTCACGACTACCATTGTCATACCCATTGTTGCAAGCTCTTTCATAGTTTCAAGAACGCCTTTTACTAGTTCTGGGTCTAGGGCAGATGTAACTTCATCGAATAACATAACTTCAGGATTCATAGCAAGAGCTCTTGCAATAGCAACTCTTTGTTGTTGTCCTCCAGATAACTCATGGGGGAACGAGTTGAATTTGTCTTCAAGCCCAACTTTTTTTAATAGCTCCATTGCTTCTTCTTTAGCTTTATCCTTGGGTATATTTTTTACTTTAATTGGAGATAGCATGATATTGTCGATAACTTTCATGTGTGGGAATAGATTAAACTGTTGGAAAACCATTCCTACTCTTGTTCTTAGTTTATGTACATCCATGTCGGGAGAGTAAATATCCTTACCGTCTAATAATATTTTTCCTTCGTTAATTTTTTCTAATCTGTTAATACACCGAATTAGAGTACTTTTTCCTGATCCAGACGGACCAAGAACAACCAATACTTCGCCTTTTTTTATTTCGACATTGATATTTCTTAGGACTACCAACTCTCCAAATGATTTTGTAACGTTAACCATCTTTATTACTGGGCCCCCATTTGAAATGATATTTTTTTCAGATTTTTTTTTCATTGATATCTTTTTAATCATGGATTTCCCACCTCTTCTCAATGAATTGGACTGCTCTAGATAATGGGATTGTGATACAAAGATAAATTAATGCAACACCTAAGAGTGGAGTCCATGCATCGTAAGTTCTTGAATAAACTATCATACCTCTTCTTAATAGTTCTGATATAGCAATGACTGAAACGAGTGACGAATCCTTCAATAGGGCTATAAATTCATTTCCTAAAGCAGGCAATATATTTCTAGTTGCTTGTGGCAATATTACATATCTCATTGTTTGCATATAATTTAATCCTAAAGAAATCGAAGCTTCAGTTTGTCCTTTTTTAATAGATTTAATTCCTGCTTTAAATATTTCCGCGATATACGCTCCACTATTAATAGACAAAGCAAGTATGCCTGAAGTATACTGGTCAAGATTAAATCCTAATGCGGGCAACCCGTAATAAACAATCATTATTTGGACCAATAATGGTGTTCCTCGGATTACTTCGACATAAAATGCTGAAGGTAAATTAAATATTTTATAATGAGATATTCTCGCCATACCTGCAAATAATCCTATCAAAGTGCCTATTGCTACAGAGAATGCTGTTAATTGAACAGTTATTGCTGCACCTCTAAGTAGTTCAGGTAGTATCTTTATAAATAAGTCAATTTGAAATCCTTGTCCCGCCATATTGGTCGCCTTTTTTGATTTATTCTGCAGAGTAGTGGATTATATATTGGTCATATATATTGTCGTATGTTCCGTCTTCTTTGATTTTTTTAAGTGCTGCATTTATTTTCTGAAGTAATGCTTCATTATCTTTTGGAACTGCAATTCCATACTGCTCTATTGTTAATAGACCGCTAATAATCTTAAAGGAATTTGGATCTTTTGCAACTATAGGCTTTGAAACAACATCATCATTAATTACTGCGTCTACTTTTCCATTTTTCATGTCGAGAAATGCATCTGGCGCATGTGGATATCTCTTAATTTCCCTTACATTCTTAAGACTAGATGCATATAGATCTCCGGTAGTTCCAAGTTGTACTCCAATAATTTTGCCATCCAAATCGTCTAATTTTTGGACAGGACTATTGGCGGGAACTGCCAAACTTAAGCCAGTATCAAAATATGGATCAGAGAAATTAATTGATTTTTTTCTTTCCTCTGTTATTGTCATAGCTGACATAGCAATATCAAATTTTCCAGAATTTAGAGATAATATAATTCCGGCAAAATCTGTATCTATATAGTCTACCTTTAATCCTAGTTCCTTAGCTATTGCTTCACCCAATGCTATATCAAAACCATAGAAACTGCCATCTCCCAATCTCACTTCAAATGGAGCGAATTCAGCTTCAGTTCCAATAGTAAGATACCCTTCTTTTACTAATTTTCTGCCTTTAGAACTGGTACATCCACTAGCTGCAACAACAGCCAATATCAATAACAATACAATGCTTAATTGAGCTACTCTTTTCATTTAATACCTCCATTATCGTACTTCCACGGGGAAGTATGTTAAAAAGTAATTTTAATTACTAATAAATGTTTCCCTTGATTACTATTATT
>JAAZKM010000259.1 GCA_012799835.1 Candidatus Methanofastidiosia archaeon | reverse complement strand
GTATCGTCAGACAGCATGGATTTGCAACGGTGCAGGATTTCTACACCGCATTCTATACCGCAAAGCGTGCCACAGAGACATATCAAAATGAATGTGCCAAGTGGGAAGAATCCTACGGAGAGAAAGCCACTCCGAAAGCCGAAACCATGCATGAAAAGATACAGCGATATAAAGAAAAAGTTGACAGACAGAATGCCAGCCAACCTTACAAAAGCAGAGATAAAGGGGCGAGATAATCGCCCCTTTATATGCTTTAGTTTGTACTTTCTTCAGCCGCAAAGATTTTGCTACCAAACGCTGCATATTCATCATAGGAAATTTCATTCCCATTCAATAAGTATTTCATTCCAGCCTCTGGATTATTTGCATCAACAAGTTCCGCACTAAAACTCATTTCAGCAACTAAATTGTCAGCACCTTCATATTTTTCCATATGATAACATTCATATCCCTCATTCATACTGTTACTGTACATAATCCATATTTCTCCGTTATAATAGGTATATGAAAGTACATTGGCATTACCATCCCCCATAGCAAAGTCATATACATTATTATCACGAGCATCAAAGTATATTCCACCATAAGGACCACAAATTATCAATTCGTTTTCGCCATCATTGTCAAGGTCAATTCGCTCGCCAATAGAGTATGAATCCCAGCCTTCAGAGTCTATGTTAAAATCAGCAATGTTAAACTTTAAAGTCATATCTGTTGAATTAACTGCATCTATTGAACCGTTTATAAATAAATCTAATAGTTCTTCTGATGTCATTTTCTCATCTACACTTTCAACCACCTGTGGACTACTCTCCTGCTGATTTAGAGATGATGAATTTTCTGTATTTATGTCTTCATCGTTTTCTATCTCCGAATCCATATTCACTGTATCTTCATCAGCATTTATTTCCAAATCTACAGTCTCACCTACCTGCATACTGCTTTCCTGCTGCGTTGCGGTATATTCATCTTCTTTCACCCTTCCGCAAGCTCCTAGACTAAGCATCATAAAAAGAGCACATATCAATATGGTTATTTCTTTCTTATTCACAAATCAATACCTCCATCAGCTTTGTTGACCCAGAAAGTTACTTTCTTTATCCGCACTATATTTTATGGCATAATTATTATCTTTAACATAACTATGCGTTAATTCTAGTGTTGCTGCCACTCCAAATGGATCTTCTTTTTTTGCTGTGGTTTTTATGCTTAATTTTTCAGCATTTGAAGTTCCACATTTAACACTTTCTGATAAATTGTCACTTTTTTCCTTTGGTTTCTTACGAGGTTTTCCAATCGGATTCCAATCTCTAAAAGAAACATGCTGTAAGCGCACCATTTTTTATCCTCCTTACATATGCGAACATTTTCATTTAATCTTCGATTCACCAACAAACCACATTAATAAGCCATCGTCCTATCTTTTCTATAAAATATGAAATATTTCCACACACAATTCTGGTTGCAACAGATATACTGATGCAACCAGAATTACTAAGCCAAAAAGATAATGCAACTTCATATTTTTTTAATGGTTTCTTACGTAATCATTATCAAAATATAGTTCCAATTCGTCTTCTATTCTATTGCTCCATCCTTTACCATATGTATTCCAATTTTTTAGCCCCTTATATTCATTTATAAGAGTTGTGCGCCAATCATCTTTATTTCGATTGTTATTCTTTATCAGCGTATCTAGTGCATGACCTTCTTTTGCTAATGCCGGTCTATTATACACAGCTATAACCAATGCATCATATTCATTCTGAGATGCTGTATAGTTATGTCTCTTTAATAAATTATCCACAGTTGATGTATAAGTATTAACATGGTCATTATAAATCTTCATACATGTTTTTATATCCACCTGTGCTCCTACTTTTGTTACATCCACCCCATATTTCTCTTTATACTCCTGAATGGTTTTAGTATCAGTCTTTTTAACTGTATTACCAATTCCTATTGTATACATGCCATCTCCAACATCCAATATCGGAATAGATACCACATTACCCTTTTTATCTTTGACAGCACTCGTAGCCTCATAAGATGCCAGCAACTTAAATCCATTTTCACTTAATCCCTTTGATGGGGTCACTGGTTGCTTTAGATTATTGACAGCTTTCTGTATTGCATTTAATGTTGCACTTCCTGCCAATCCATCAACTGTTAATTTATTTGCCTTTTGGAAATTCTTTAAGGCAGTCTCTGTTCCCGCTCCAAATGTTCCATCCGGTGTACCGCAATTAAAATTCAATTTATTTAAATTCTCTTGTAATTTTTTAACACTGGCGTTATTTCTTAATCCTCTCGATAAGACACCCTTTTGGCTGCGATTATACACGGAATTCAATTTTGTTATAGTTTCATTTGTAATATCGCCACTTTGATTTTTTAATCCACATAATTTTTGAAAAGATGTAACCGCCGCCTTAGTATTCTTGCCAGCAATTCCATCCGGCGTACCACAAGAATATCCAATAGCATTCAATTTTGTCTGAACATCTTTAATCGAACTCTTGCTTAATGCCATTGCTTTTACAGTACTTGGTTTTGCGTATGTAACCATTTTTAAGTTGCTCGGATTGCTTTTTTCATAAATGACAGCTATATCATTCGTGTTGCTTTTTGAAGCCTGTTTTTCAGAAATCACACTTTCTGCAGAAGACTTAGCCTGTTCAGTTCTTCTCTCCATGATTACAGTGCTTCCGTTTGAATATGACGAATTACCGATTAACTGATTGTCTGTGATTACCATTTTTCCTACCTCCTTGGTATACTATTGTTCTATTTTGTCACCAAAAACTTTCTTCTTGATAATTTACATTAAATTATCCGAACGCTTTATTTTATATCACAAAAAGAAAACCAAGGAAATATCTTGTGCGCAAACGACACAATTTTTGCACAAACGACACAAGTCATCGCGAAATACGTCTCCCAATCAATTATCAAACAACATTCTCCATTTAAAAAAAACTTTTTTAAATTCATTACTATGAGTTCTTCCAATCGCTATCTCTAATCCATTACGCAAGGTAACCTTGCGGCTGTCCACCTTTTCAATAAACTTCATATTGATAACATATGACCTTTGCACTTGAAAAAAACCAAACTGCTCCAAACTTTGTGACATTTCAGATATATTTCCTTCACAGAAATATTCTTTGCCATCCACCATAAGATATCTCAATTTTCTTCCACTTGTTTCAATAAGCAAAAGGGTATCCAACTTTATTTTTCTACATATACCGGAAATATCATTGCAACAAATATTTCTTTCCTGTATTTTCGTTTTAAGAAAAGAATCCAGTGCTTCCTCTATCTCCTCCAAATGTTTCTTATCAATGTATCTGAATGCATTTACTCTATATCCTAAACGGGCTAATTCTGTATGAGAAGTCAGAAAACATATCTTACATTGTTTTCCAGCGTCTATCAACTTCTCAGCTATCTCAAAACCATTTTCTTCTGCAAGTTCAATATCCAAAAATACCAAATCTGCCTCTTTATTTTTCATAAAATCAGTTCCATTGCTGCACAAATGAATTTGAAATAAAATATTTTTGTCCATGCAGTATTTTTCAATGATTTCCTGTATTTTATCTCTCCACACTTCTTCATCTTCTACCACGCATATTTTCATTGCTTTATCTCCTTTGGAATAGCAATACTAATTTTAAATATTGGCTCTCCATTTTCCATGAAAGAATCCATATAATATTCCCCTTGATATTTTTCAACAGTTGCTATAATATTTTTAAAACCAAATCCATGATTCATTTTATCTTTCTTCGAAGTTTTCAAAAAATTATTGTTTGTATTTACCTTTTCAATAACGCTATTGCTTACTGAAATAAAAATTTCCGTTTTATGCTCTATAAACTCAACTCTTATTTTCGGTTCATTTGTT
>JAAZKM010000258.1 GCA_012799835.1 Candidatus Methanofastidiosia archaeon | reverse complement strand
TTATGCAGGGTTTTTTAAGTTCCGGAACGCTCGGTTTTCATTGTACCGAAAACACAGAGATGTATACTATTGTTTATGGAGGAGAGTATGGCAAATAAAATTATATTTTCAATATATATATTAATAGCTATTCTATTTTTTATTAAATACATAATATATAAAAAGGATATGGCCTTTGCAAAAAAAATACAGGATATTTTTACAAAAGATGGTGATCCTGAAAAGGCATTGGTTGAACTTGATAACAAAATAAGAAAATCAAGTTCTTGTCGCATTAATTTTTATTTATTAGATAAATATTTTGCGTTAATATGGTTAGGGCAGTGGCAGGATGCAAAACTGACTGCATCAAAAATAAATCTCAAAAAAATAGGAGTAGAAAGAAAATATAGGTATGAGTATTTTTCTCTTCTTTTAAAATTTTTATCTGAAGAGTTCGAAGATATAGATAGTGTTTATCATCGATTTATTACCAGTGGTACATACAATCATATTGGAGAAAAAACATTAAGTAATAATATATTTTATATCTTGTATATGCTATATATTAAAAAAGATTATATAAATGTCATTGAAGAACTTAATAAAATTATCAATAACGCTAATATTCATATTATATATTTAGGTTTGTTCTATTATTGCTATGCAATATCGAAACTAAACCTGGGCGAAACATTGGAGGCCGAAAAGTACTTTGCTAAAGCTATGGTTTTCGGAGAAAAAACCTTTATAAAAGAAAAGGCGGAGAATTATTTGAAACAAATTAAAAAAGGATATCAAGACAGCATAATTACGAATGACGAGATAGATAGAATTATCAGTGAAGCTTACGAAGAACGTACAAAACGCATACAAGAAATAACAATAAAGATGGAGAAAGGAAAGTAGAAGCTAAATATTATTCATTCCTAACAGATGACCGGCTGTAGATAACCAGAATGTAGTGCAAGGCACAATAGAGAACGGCCTTAGCCTTAACCGTTATGCATACTCTAACGGGAATCCGATATCATATATAGATCCATTCGGCCTAAGCCCGCTGGATAGCGAAAAGATTGGTAATAGCAGTAATCTATTTAAGGAAATAGATAATAAATTAAGATTTATTTCATCAATTTTGCAGGATTTGGCAGAAAAACTCAACGAGGAAATGCAGCCAAACGTAAATTGGTTTGATGGTACACTGTATGAGATTGATTTAAGCGATCCGCTGGATTTATATTTGGCTAAATACCGTATAGTATTAACTATAGGAGATACACCTTTGAAAACTAAGAGTGAATTTATAATGTACGAAGATGATTATTTGAAGCATAGTGTTTACACTCAAGACAAATTCTCACTAACATCCGGTAAATTCAACTTTGGTGTTGGAACAGCTATTGATACAGACGAGTATAGTCTGTCATTATCGAGAACTGCAAATCTGTCATTGGAAAACATCAGGCAAAACACAGTTGGCAAAGCTACAACGAAAATGACTTTATCGAACAGGCCAAAAGGGAACGTTCCAAAAGTATCGATAGGCTTTGTGATAGAGGAAGATCCGTTAAGGATAGCAGAAGCAGGTACTGTTGGAGTAGTTGTTGCATTAGTTGGGCCAGAGGCATTGCCATTGTTATTTAATATAGGAATAAAACTTAAAGAATTACAGCCTTCATTTGGCATATAATCGACAAGGGTGGGGTATTTAAACACATGAAAACCAAAAAAGGAGATAAGTATTTATGGTTTATCTAATAGCAATTTTGTTATTAATATTAGCTATACAATATTTGATTTATAACAAAAAACATAGTTTATTTACGGAAACTATAAATAAAACTATATTTCAAGAGCATAATCCGGTTAAGGCCTTTGAATTAATTGAAAAAGAGATTATAAAGTCAAATAATGCTGAAAGAGTGAATTTATTAAGTTTAAAGTTTTATGTTTCGGTGTGGCTTGGTTATTATTATGAAGCATATAAGACATTAGAACAGATTCAACAACGAAAAAGGTATAAGAAAATATGCAGAATTGAGTTTTATACGTTGTTGTTAGCATTTTTTACAAATGAAAATGAACTTATTACAGAGTTGTATAATGATTTTTTAAGCAAAAAGGGACTAAAAAAGACAGGAATGCATAATTTAGAGTTCCGGATTATTGAATGCCTGTATGCATTCCATGTTGAAAGAAACTATAATAAATACCTTGAAATATTTGAAGAAATTAAGAGCCGAGGATTAAAAGTTGTTATATATTTAGCAATGCTATACTTTTACGCTGGAAAGGCAAAGTTAGAATTAGGCGAAATAATTGAGTCCATTTTATATTTTTCAAAATCAAAAGTATACGGGCAACACACATTTTTTAATGCAAAAGCCAGAGATGTGTTAATGAAAATTAAAGATGAAGCTGATGAGCAAAACAGGAAGAAGGTAATTGACACTATCGAGACTAGTATAAATCAAGCATACTTAGAATTAGAGGAAGTAACTGAAAGTCTTGCAAAACAAACAAAAAAGTAATTGTAATTTTGAGGCAAAGAGATTTATAAAACGGTATGCAGTAAGGGCACAATAGAGAACGGCCTTAGCCTTAACCGTTATGCATACTCTA
>JAAZKM010000257.1 GCA_012799835.1 Candidatus Methanofastidiosia archaeon | reverse complement strand
TAACATTAATAATCCATTTAAGCATTATTTTTAAAGCATATTCGTCATCATCTATCCCGATTTTTCTCTTATATTCTGGATTAGGAAAATTATTAACTAAATATGCAAGATTATTTGCTTTCTCTTTCGGGATATCAGTTAAAGAAACATATCGTTTTATAATTCCAGGTATAGCAATAACTCTCTGATAAGATATAAAAGTTGTCCAATAAAAATTATCACCATTACATATATTTCTATGAAAATTATATGTATTTTTTCTTATTTTATCAAAATGTTCTTTGGTATGTTTATTATACCAAGATTTACTTAAACTTGTCTTTTTACTTCCTATTTCATTTAATTTAAGATGATTACATATGGATATATTTTTCAATAGTTTATTTTTTACCTCATCATTTATCTGGAAATCCAATATTTTATAATTATCTTTTATTCGTTCAATGTGGTCATATCTTGAATAACTTAATATATTATAATTGCTTTCCACATCAATCCTGTCTATCCATTTTTGTTCTTCATTCAATAAATTCTTTTTATCATCAACAATTTCTAAAACTGAAAACTTAAAAGAAGAAATACCATATTTATTAAAATCTCTTTGCAATTTATAGTTTTCATGAATATTATAAATTAATTTCTCTATATGTTGATTCCATCTATAAATAATACTATTAGAACTTCCTATGTAAACTTTATTATTTTCAGTATTGGTAATTTTATATACTCCCATCATCATGTTTATTTTCCTCCATATAATCTTCATCAAAATCCACTATGAGTTTGTATGTATATTTTTTTCTTTTAACTTGTAATCTACCACTTTCAATCACATAACCCAATGTATTTTTCATAAAATTAATTACTCTATTGAATGTAATATAACTTCTTGGCAGATCAATTAATTGGTAATCAATCACTTTTTCTATTATCTCATTTTTATCTTCTTCTTTATAAATTTTATATTTTACTAGTTCTTCATCACTAATACCACTTGGAACCAACCATCTGCTGTTTATGTAAGTAGTAAACATCTGCTCTTTATTTGATAGTTTGAATTTAATAATTTCAGTAATATCATGGTTAACCAAATGACTTATACTATCAAACCATTTAGTATGATTTTCATCCTTCATAAATTCTTTAAAATTATTTCTACTCTTGTAAAGATATGAATCTTGGTTATAATTATCTGTTCTAATATATGTCTCTGCAACAATCAAATTCTCCACATTATATCTACATCTACCAACCCATTGAGAAATATGTAATTCATCTGTAAAACATGTTGCAACATTCTTAATACCACTATCTTCTCGCAAGTTAATTCCTTCCCTAAGAGTGCTTGTGGTTATTAATACTTCCAATTTCCTTCTTTCTGATACAATTGGTTTCTTATTCTTATCACGTTCTTTTACTTCTAAATATGTATCCGGCAAACTTTCATTTTCTATAATATAATTCCTTACCTCATCCATCTCCGGCATATAATGTTTAGAATTACTTTTACTAACTAAAACAAAAGAGTTTGGTATTTTTGATTTTAAAGTATAGCAATCTTTAATAGAATAGCACATTACAATAGTCTTACCCTGAATCTTGCCATTTGCTAAAAGAAAATGTAAGGTATTAAAGTCTGTGCAATAAAGTTGCTTTGCTCTATAATTGACCAATATATCCTTATTTAATTGTTGGATACTAACTCCCCATTCTTTTTGATTATGAAATAGTATCCTTGGAGTAGCAGTTAATCCAATTATGTATTTTGTGCCAGTATAGAGAATATCCCTGATCCAAACCTTTAAACTTTCAATATCTTTAATGAATAAATCAGAGAATAAGGTATGACATTCATCAAAGAAAATTATTTTAATCTTACTTAAAGTTTGAAACCCTTCTGTATTTTTAGTTTTTATTATATTGATAATTTTATCATAAGTCATTATTTGAATACCTTTTCTACTAAGTTGCTCTATAGAATCTCTTTCACCATTCCAACATTTAATATCATAAACATTTCTTATATCAAATTTTGTTATATTTTCATTTCTGGATTGTTGCTCTACTATAAGAGAACGGGATGTTACAAACAACATTTCTGAATATTTAACATGTGGAAAATGTTCTCTCACATTATTAGCTACCCAAAAAGTTTTACCCGTTCCACATCCAGAAGCAACAATATTAAATTTCGTTTTATTAGCAACATAAAAATCAACATAATCAGAAATATATTCCATAATTTACCTCCTTAAAATTCGTTAAATCTTATTCTACTGATAGTGGACGATTTTCCATTTTTCTATTAATGGAAATACCTAAAAAGTGTCCACCTATTTTTATATTAATATTTTAATTTCTTACATACAAATTTCACCTCTAATCTAATTATATCATATTACACAATATTTGTCAAGTATTATTTTTTTATATTAGTATTTTATTATTTAATTCACCAATCCTATATAGTATAATCAAAACTAAAATCATCCAATAGAC
>JAAZKM010000256.1 GCA_012799835.1 Candidatus Methanofastidiosia archaeon | reverse complement strand
TGAAAATCCAATGAATTCCTGATCAAAAATTCATCATTGCATTTTCTCATGTCATGCAACCAAGCAGCAACCTCTGCTAAGAGTAGGTTGGCTTTATTGTCAGCAAGAACTTTTAGATCAGCACTCATTGTGAGCCCCCGAAAATTCTAAAGAGGTAGCAATATTTTTGGAGACCTCGATTAATTGGGAGAAATTTCCAAAGTTCCAAATTGGCCACTCAGGTTTTGGAGATTGTAAAGAGTATAAATATTTTTGCCGTTTTTCTCCATTTAACCCATACCATTGTCTGAAATCTCTATACTCATTTCTACTTCCTCCGAGCTGGTTTTTTATCTTGTAATACTCTTTATCACTTAGAAGCCCATATTTCCCAGACCCTTTCAATTCTTCTTTGATACTGCCATCTTCGTTAAGATATTTTTTATAGCATTCAGCAGGAGGCGCGACTTCCTCAATATTTTTAAGGGAAAATTCGATTTCTTTAGTTTTTAAAGTGATAGTACCCTCTTCAACGCTCTCATAAGCTGTCCCGTATCCGCTTGATGTTTTGGCTCCGAATCCATAATAAGTAAACATCGATTTTAATCCTTCTGAAATCAATTGTATATCGCATGCAACCTGTTTTTTTATCTCGTTTTCCTCACATCCAATCAAGTCAAAAGGAACATATAGAAGTGTGAAAAATCCCGTTGTATCTTGTGGAACGCTTTCCATTAGAATCGGCACTGTCCCAACTCTACGCTCTCGACTATGAGGATTAATTATTTCTAGTGACTTTTTGGTAAAAAAGGTAGGGAAGAAATACAATCTTCCTCTTTTCAAATCTATTTCTTCAGAGAGAGATTTCTCGTTCCCAAAAATACGTCTTAAAATACGTCTTATCAAACCATTTTCAGGTTCGTATTTTAGTTGCCAGAGAGAGTTCTGGAGGCTTCCTTTCCAAGAAGAAGATGCGACAAATGGAAGGCTTAAAACTTTATCTTTTCTCAGAGGATTATCAATAATGTAAAAATCATTTTCATCAAGAGATATATAGGGTTTTTTAAGTCTGAACATAAGTTTAATAACAAAGGAGTAACTGGGTAGTGTAGATAGATTCACATCCGGGTATATGAAATTGTCTTTAATGTATTTTGTAAGTTCCCATTTTTCGATAACTTCCTCTAAATTAACTTTCAAGTTCTGTTTCTGCCATGCTGCTCGGAAATTATCTGACAGTTTTTGGTTAATGGTAGCCATGTAATGATAAGCTAGATGTTCATTGGGCAACATTAGGTCCTTAAGTTTGGCTTCTAACTTTTTTTCTAATTCTTCTTTTTCTTCCTTTTTTGCCTGATCGATTTCCTCAACAATTATTTTGAGATCATTTATAGAGGTTTTTTCCTGTTGATAAAGAACTGAACCCCAATCAATGTTCATTTAGGCACCTTCTGTAAAATTATTTATTTCCTCTTCATATTTCATTCTTGGAACCTCTACAAGAGAAAACATTTTATTGATCTCCATACTGACAACGTTCCCCACATCTTTTTCAGTGAAGCCCCAAACACGTAAAAAATAGTCATTGTTTGGCATTTCTCTAAATAGATGACTTACAAAAATTCTACTCCCAATTCCATCATCTTTTTTTCCGCTTTTAGGGAGTGTGCCAAATATTTGACAAACTTGGTTTTTATCTCCATTACAATGAGAATAATATGCTTGTCTCAATCCTGAACCTTTATTGCGATTTGGAAGTTTGTACCTGATATCGAAAGATACAGGCAGATAACTTGTGGACGAAGACTGATTTCCAACAATGTGCGATTTCTGAAAACTTTGAACTAACTGG
>JAAZKM010000021.1 GCA_012799835.1 Candidatus Methanofastidiosia archaeon | reverse complement strand
TCCTTGTTCAAAAATCCCTTAAAGATTTTAACAATCTAAAAGGATACACAAATCCCAAGGTGAATCAATGAAGGTAATTGCCTCAGGAACATTTGATAGATTGCATGAAGGACACAAACACTTCCTCATGTCAGCGTTTAAAGTAGGGTATGTCTATATCGGGCTTACTTCTGATACCATGACTAAAAATAAGGAATATTCTGATAGTATTCAAAATTACGAAACTAGAAAGGACAAACTGATCCAGTATCTTTCTGATGAAAATAAAAATATAGGCAATGACTACCAGATAATAAAAATCAATGACAGGCTGGGTTTTGCTGTTGAATCTATGGATGCAGATGCCATAGTAGTCACATCTGACACTATAGCGACTGCTGAAGAAATCAATGATGCCCGTGCAGAGTATGGACTTTATCCCCTAAACATCATAAAAGTTGAACTAGTCTTAAAAGATAATAAAAAAATATCTTCTAGCGACTTAAGAAAGGAAGAAAAAAACTAGTCTTTCTTCCAGAAATCCCCTCTATAAGCGCTTGTTGCAGGACACCCAAGGCATCTGCCTGACTTAAAGTAAGGGCACCCCTCACAATCAAGATCACATCCTCTTTCACTTTCCAAAGTGATTCGTACAGGCATAACAAAATCTTTTACAGGGCTTACTACTATATTAAAATCAACTTCCTTTACGTCAGGATTTAATCTTAAATGATAGTCAACTATGGATTCAAGCGTTGCGATATTTTCCCCCATAAAAAGGAGGGTCATATTGTACCTACCAGAAACCATCAAAGCATTAATGAAGAATGGGCACTTAGAAAATGTTTCAATTATATTATGAGAATTCTTTGCCGCTACCTCGACCTTGGCAAGAAAAAGATTAACCTTTTTAAAATTCATACCCACAATATGGGAAAGTATGCCCCTATCTTTCAACTTCTTTATTCTCATCCCCACTGAAGGCTGAGAGAGGCCTATAATTTCAGCAATTTCACTCTGGGATATCTCTGGATTTTTTTGAAAAAGGGTTATTATCAACCTATCCTTTTCGTCTAGTCGGATACTACTATTCATTTTATCACCTATGTTATAAGATATGTTTATATACTAATAAATCTATCTATACAATATAATAATATTTGTATTGGCTTATATCTTATTTGAACTAATCATATAAAATTATGGCCTAATTTTGGAGGTGTGTATTCATGAATGGCGTTTTAAGATTTGGTGTTTCAATCCCCCCTGATCTTTTAGAAAAATTTGATAAGATTATCGAGGCAGAAGGTTATGACAGCCGATCTGAGGCAATTAGGGACATGATAAGGGGATACATCGTAAAACGTCAATGGATATCTGGGGAAGAAGATGCAGTATGTACAATATCTTTAGTCTATGATCATACAAAGAGGGGGATAGTTGAAAAGATAACAGACGTTGAACATCACCACATAAAGGAAATTGTTACAACTTCCCATGTACACCTAGATGAGGAAAATTGTCTTGAAGTCATTATCATTAAAGGAAATAGTGAGAAGATTAGGGATTTTGCTAGATACATCCTATCTATCAAAGGCATAAAACATGGAGACTTTATTATAGTGTCAACTGGAAAAGGCATCGAGTAGGCGATTTATGAAGAAACTAATCATTGTTGCTATTTTTTTATCTCTGCTGATTTTGGCAGGCAATTCCAAACTTTTTGATAAATCCAAAATCAAAGGAACTTATGTTGCATTTACAGTTGATACTGAGTATGATTTTCCCCCCGTACTAAATACTGAAAGAGGCATTGACGAAGGGCTTCCTATAATACTGTCCATGTTTGACCAACATAACGTAAAGGCCACTTTTCTTGCAACTGGTGAATTGGCCAAGAATAGGCCAGAAATTATAAAAGAAATTTATGACAGGGGACATGAAGTGGGTTCACACAGCCATAATCACAAATCAATAAAGGCCATGACAAAATCTGAAATAAAAAATGAGATCATTCTTTCATCTAATGCAATTGAAAATGCCATAGGGATACGTCCAGGTTCCTTTAGAGCCCCTGGGCACAGCGCATGTAATGAATTAATGATTTTGCTTCAAGAAAATGGATATTTAGTTGAAGCTTCGGCTGAAAAAGTTAATTTCTATCCTTACCATCCGGATGAAAACAACTGGATTTCGGAAGGCAATATGAGCATTCTTAGGGTGCCTGTTTCACATACCCCATCATACTTTTACCCCCCAACAACATACAATAGATCCTGGATTGATTGCTTCAATAGGGCAATAAGCTCCCAGTCAGATAAAAATCCAAAGATTGTTGTTATAGGACTTCACCCATGGGAGTTTGTTAAACTTGAAGCAGATGATAAATATCAAAGCTATATCAGGGCGTGCGGGAACTATACAATTGAAAATGTGACTTCACTTTTAGACTATTTGGACGGGCAAGATGTCACTTATGTGACTTTAGAAGAGCTTTATCATGTTCTAACAGACTAAAACCACAATGTGCCTTCTCTCAACTTTTCTTCAATTTTTAATATTTCCTTTATTCGATTTTCACCGTTGATTTCTTGTATATATTTTTTTGTTTCCGGTGGCACAAGATTTGTCCACTCTTGACCCATCGAAATTCTTTTCCTAATTGAAGTTCCATTGAGCTCATCTTTTTGATAGAATCTAACTTCTGATGTCTTATACCCTCTTTTCTCCCAAAGTAATCTAACTAGATTATTATTGGTATATATTTTTTCAAATGAAGGGAAGGTGTCAATAATAGTTTCTACCCACAAAGAGTTACTTTCCATATTGGGGCTTGGTAGGACTATTACCCTATTTCTTAAATCTTTTAGGGAGCGCAAAATCATTTCAATCCTCTCCCCACTAGAAAACGGATTCGATAACGTGTAAGATAGCTGCGAAGCGGCAACACATACTATAACTTCATCTTCATTTTTCAATAAGTCTTTAATCACCATATAGTGGCCGTTATGAAACGGCTGGAATCTACCTATATACAATCCCCGGCCCATTTGATCACTTCAAATTTTCAAATAATGATCCTATCATTAGAGGCAGTATTACAGTTGCGTCCCCTTCTATTGTGATAAACTCTGCATCTTTCCTTACCTTTCCCCAAGAAATTGCTTCCCTAATTCTGGCCCCTGAAAGAGAGCCGTCCCATTCAGGCGCAGTTGTGATGTATACGGCGTAGTCTAGTCCTCCCCTAAATTGATTCCACCATATTGTATGGTGTTTTGATATACCGCCTCCAATCATCAAAGCACCGCTTTTATCAGATGAATAGATGAAATCGCTTATCAGATCCTCATCTTTCATAATGTTTACGTTGAAATCCTTATGTCCATCCTGCCAGAAGTAATAGAGCTGCCATCCCCATGACCCATCAAGCGGTCCCGGTAAAATCACGGGTATCTTACTTTTATAACACCAATATACAATAGAGTCTTCCTTATTTTTTTCTACTTCCAGTGATTTCCCAAACTCCCATATCAATTCATGAGTTGAAATATCCCTTACCCCTTTGTGATACAGCTCTTCCACTAAGCACCTGACTTTGTCCTCTAGAATTTCTGAATAGGATTCATTGGGTATCAATACATTCCCTTCCCTGTTTATCCCCTCTTTGTGAAGTTCCCTATCGTCCATTTCAAAGGACCCTTGATAGTAATTTCCATAAATCCTTGCAATGTCATGGTCTAATGTACCGGTAGTTGTTATCACCATATCAAAGATTTTCTTTTTCAGAAGATCTTTGATTATTCCTCTTGTTCCAGTTGCAACTAAGGATGCGGGAAAAGAAAGAATTCTTTTACATTCTTTGTCCTTTACCATATTCTCCAAAATCTTAGAACCGTCCCCGACTTTTTTTGCGACATAGCCTCCAGAAAGCGTCATTTGATAAGTAAGGTCCTTCATGCTTTTAATACTACCAAGATCAATATCCTTTACAACTTCTCTTTTCATGAAGATGACATTGCTAAATTATCTTAAATAGCTTTTCAATAACTTTAAATATCATTTGTTTAACTATTTTTCATGGAATTTAATATTCTCATCTGTGGTGTCGGCGGGCAAGGAACGATTCTTGCATCATATATCCTTGGAAACGCAGCATTAAGGGAAGGATACAAAGTCAGGCTAGGTGAGGTTCATGGAATGGCCCAAAGAGGGGGCTCTGTTGTTTCCCATGTCAGAATGGGTGATGAAGTTTATGGATCAGTCATCCCACAAGGAAAAGCAAATATAATAATGGCATTTGAACCACTTGAAGGATTAAGGAATATTTCTTACCTGAAAAAGGATGGCATAACAATACTAAACACTGAAAAAATTAATCCCATTTCAGTATCACTCGGGGAATGCAATTATCCGCCAATTGAGGAAATAATAAGCTCTCTTTCTGAAAAAGGCAAAGTCTATCACTTTAATGCAACTGAAATGGCGAAAAAATTAGGCAGCCAAATAACAATGAATATGGTGATGATTGGGGCATTATCCTTTCTTGAGACTCCCATAAAGAATGAAACACTTTTAGAAACAATAACTTCCACACTATCTAAAAAACTTGAAATAAATCTAAATGCCTTTGAAACTGGAAGAAAAAAAATGGAGATCCTAATTTAACTAAAACGCTCCGATTATACTCTCCCCAGCTTTTACTTTGTCCCCCACTTTTACAATTGTATTTATCTTGGAAGGATAAATCAATACTACCTGTGATCCCAACTTTATCATACCTATTTTATCCCCCCTATTCAAAGTCTGACCCAAATCAACATAACAGTTTATTCTTCGCGCAAATGTACCGGCAATCTGAATCGTTACAACTCTTATTTTTCCGTCTATTACAATAATGTTTCTTTCATTTTCTCCCAAGACATCCCCAAATGCTGGGAGGTACTTCCCTTCAATATATATTATATCGACAACTTCTCCAGATATGGGTGATCTGTTCACATGGACGTCAAAAGGCCCCATAAAAATAGAAACGATCGTGTAGTCTGAGTCAATATACTCCTTTAGCTCAGGTAAATAAATTCTTTTATCATCCTTCACAGTGAATGGAATATCTCCTTGGTATACCGTATCAATGGAAATCACTTTGCCATCTGCAGGGGATATTACAATGTCGTTTTCCAAGGGAATAATCCTTTTTGGATCCCTATAAAAAATAGCCCCAAAAATAATCAGTCCGACTAAAGTTAGACCTAGAAAAATAGCTGCTTTTCTTCTAAATCCGGCCACCACAAATGTTAAAAACAAAGGCACTTATTTAAAATTATCGTGATTGGTGTTCAACTAACGAAAACTATTATAAGCTATAGATACTGAATATTGTTTGTTAGACTTAGAGGTGATTTAATAGTCTTCATAGAAAAAGTCACAATGAAAGGATTCAAATCTTACGGCAACAAAACGTTGACACTTCCTCTTTCAAAAGGATTTACATGCATTGTAGGCCCCAATGGAAGTGGAAAGTCAAACATAACGGATGCAATTTGTTTTGTTGTAGGAAGGATATCTGCAAAGTCAATGAGAGGGGAGAGGCTCTCAGACTTGATTTTCAATGGAACTGAAGATGAAAAAAAAGCTGAAGAAGCAATTGTTTCTATTACTTTTAACAATGAAGATGGTGGATTTCCCCTCGAAGAAAAAAAAGTCACTATTTCTAGGGCAGTTAATCAAAAAGGAGAAGGGGAATACAGGGTCAATGGAAAAAGGGCAACTAGATCTTATGTTTTAGACATTTTCTCATATGTAGGTGTTAGGCCAGATGGGCATAACATAGTGATGCAGGGGGACATTGCCCATTTTATTAATATGAATCCTGTTGAGAGGAGAGGTATTATAGAAGAGATATCAGGCATATCAGAATTTGATGACAAAAAGGATAAAGGATTGAGAGAACTTGAGAAGGCCCAGGAAAATATTACACGAGTGGAGCTTGTAATCTCCGAAGTTAAGAGTCGCTTGGATAGACTCTCAAGAGATAAGAAAGATGCTGAAAGATATCAAGAGATAGACAGTGAAATTAAAAATAAATGGGCCATTTATTATCACAGCAAGTTAAAAGAGCTAGAGGACACAAAGCTCAAACTTGAAACTAACATAGAAAAAAGTCAGAAAGATATTGGAGAATTAAGGGCCTCCGTTGCAAAAATTATCGAAGACATAGCCAGCAAAGAAAAAGAACTATTGGAATTAGACGATGAATACAATCGCAAAATGGAAATGGATAGTATTAATATAACTAGAGAAATTGAAAAGATCAAAGGTAATATTTCTTCAATTAATCAATCAATGGATTATGAGAAAAAAGAGCTTTCTTCAATAAAAAAAGAAATTGATGAGGCCAAAAAAGAAATATCTGATAACGAGCGAAAGATCAGGGAACTTTTGGACAATAAGGCCAAACTTGAAAAAGAAAGCACTGAAGTTGAGTCCATTATTAAATCCAAAGAAGCTGAATATCGGAAACTTTTGGATTCACTCTCCGGAAAAGACGGGATGTTTCTAAAAATTAAAGAAAGTCTACTGGAAGTTGATAGGAAATTAGAAAAAAATAGAAAGGACTATCTTTCATTAAACAAAGAACTTGATTCTTACAATGCTTCTGTTTCAATCCTTGAACAGGATAAGAAAAGGATAGCATCCGATATTAAGAAAGTTGATGACAAGCTGCTCGAAATTGAAAAGAAACTGAAAGAAAAAGAATCAAATTTCTTGAGTTTTGAGTCAAGCATTAGTAATAACAAAAACGAGAGCGCAATGTTAAGTAAAAAGTATCAAAACCTAAAATCAGAGTTATCACAAATAGAAACAGAGTCGAAACAGGCGCTATCGCAATTTGAAAGTCTTAAAGCTAGGATAAATGTAAAAAAAGAGGCCCATCATGATATCACAGGCGGGCAAAAAGCCATAGCAGAAATTTTGAAGGCTAAAAATGATAAACTAATACCTGGCATCTATGGAACTATTTCTGAACTCGGAACTACCAAAGAGGAATATAGCCTTGCCCTGGAAGTTGCGGCTGGGTCTAGACTTACAAACATAGTAGTTGAAAATGACAATGTCGCAAGGGAATGCGTTAAATTTCTTAAAAACTTAAAAGCCGGTCGTGCAACATTTTTACCTTTAAACAAACTTGTAACCCCAAAAATAACAAATGCTCCAAAAATGAAAGGTGTCGTGGGCCTTGCAATTGAACTTGTGACATTTGATGAGAAATTTAGAAAAGCGTTTGAATATGTGTTTGGAAGAACTTACATAATTGAAAATATTGATGTTTCTAAAAACATTGAGAATACCAGACTTGTAACACTGGATGGGGATCTTGTAGAATCCTCTGGGGCAATAACTGGAGGATACTACACAAGAAAAAAATTCTCTGTTTCTTTTAACATTGAAGAGGATAACATTTCTTTGATAGACTTGGAGAAGAAGTTATCTGAATATGATTCTAAAAAACAATCACTAAAGGCGGAAATTGAAAAAATTGAAGATACTTTGAAATCTCTTGACATCAAAAAAGCAGAATCTTCCACAGGAATAACTACAATCAACAAAGAAAAAATAGAACTATCAAAGGAAAGAGACTCTTTGGTAAAGGATAGGTCTATACTGGATAAATCCATTGAAGAAGTGAGCAACAATCTTGAAAAACAGAAAAATCTCCACTCAAACACAAAACTAAAAATTGACCCCATTTTAAAGGAAATAAGTAATTTAGAAAAAGAAAAGGCAAATGTTGAGAAAGGTATAGAGGACTCTGCAACTGGTGATATTGGAGAGGCATTAGAACTTGATCTAGCAGAGCTTAGAAAAAACTACTCTGAAATGGCTTCCCAGATATCTCACATTAATTCCACACTTGAATATTTAAAACAGTCAAATATTAAAGCCTCTGAGAGAATAGATTCAAAAAAACCCCAAGAAGAGCTTCTTTTGAAAAAAATATCTGATTTAGATGCTAGTCTAAAGGAAACAAATGGGACCTTAAAAGAAAAAGAAAAAGAGGACACTTCTATTAAAAATGAATTATCATCATTCAATCAAAAAAAGAAAAATCTTTCAACTGACACTGCAAACCTTAGAATTAAAAAAGACGCTAAAACTGAAAAAATATCCAAATTAGAATCCGGCCTTAATGTCTGGGCTTCTGAAAAAAAGACAATAGTTGAAGACATATCGGAATTTTCTAGGCATGCTTCTGACTATGAGCCGCCACAAGAATTTTCCAAAAATCCGGATAAGGTCAAAATTGAAATTGAATCCCTTGAGAGAGAAAGGGAAAAATTGATGCCCATAAACATGAGGGCAATATTAGAATTTGAGGAAGAGGAAGGAAGGTATAATACTTTAAAGCTTAGAAGGGACACGCTTATAGATGAGAAAAATGCGATATTAAATTTCATAAGTGAAGTTGAAAAAGAAAAATCAGAAGTTTTCCTTAATACATTTAATGAGATCGCTTCGAATTTTTCAGAAATATTCTCAGAAATATCTCCTGATGGGACCGCGCAACTTATCCTTGAGGTAGAAGATAATCCCTTTGATGGGGGCGTAATAATTGATGCCAAACCCTTAGGTAAAAACGTGAGAACTGCCGTTGCACTAAGTGGAGGGGAAAAGGCAATTACTGCATTATCTTTGATATTTGCCATCCAGAGACATAAACCATCTCCCTTTTACATACTCGATGAAGTTGATGCAAATCTTGATGATGCAAATGTGGAAAGAACGGCAGATATGATAAAAAGACAGGCTGAAAAGACTCAATTTATTTTAATTACATTGAGAGAAGGAATGATGTCAAGAGCGGATAGATTGTTTGGAGTTTCAATGTACAAGAAAGGCCTTTCCTCAATGGTTGCGCTTGAAGTTGAGAAAGTAGTTAGCCAGGAGGGGGCATTAGCCTGATCCAAGAAGAGGTCCTAATCCCTGAAATAGGGCCAATAGATGTTCTTATGGACCTTGTTCTTTCAAGGGAGATAGATCCTTGGGATATTGATATAATCGACCTCACAAACAAGTTTTTAGAGAGAATCAGAAAACTAAAAAATCTTGACCTAAGGATCTCAGGTAAGACAATACTTACTGCATCTATCCTCCTAAGAATGAAAAGCGAGGAATTAATGAGGGAAGAGCAAAAGGAAGAGATAGATGAAGAATTTTTTGACTTTTGGGAAGATATTGAAAATGCTGAATTTGAGATTGACGAAATCAGGCCACCTCTAAGAAGGAGAAATGTTGGAAAAATGACCCTTCCAGAACTTTTTGAAGCTTTAATTGATGCTTTGGAAGAGGGAGAAAAACCCAAAAGAAAGGTCATAGCCAAAGTTGGTCCGCAACTGTATAAAATAGATGAAATAAAGGCAGATATTCGAAAACAGGTTGAAAAACTCTATCAATACCTGCTGGAGCTGAAGGATACTAATGACACAATTTTCTTTAAAGACCTACTTATAGAGAAAACTACAAGGGAGGTCGCAAGACTGTTCCTTTACATTTTGTTCCTGTACAGTGACAAAAAGATAGAGGTCTTTCAAGAAGTGATGTTTGGAGAAATCCTCATCAAAGTTCTGTAATCTTCTCAATAAAACCCATTTTATATAGCCTGTAAAAAGCGGAAATATCAAAAAGTTTTGGAATTTCTTTTTCTGTCACGTGTCCTTTCACATGCATTACCTGGATTACATTGATTTCCTTTTCAGAAAACTCGCCAGCCTCCCTTAAATAGGCAATATCAAATGACTTACCTTCTTTTGAAAGCATATACACATTTTTGAATTTTTTCTTTTTGAATCCGCCTTTTGGCAATATTGAAAGGACAAATAGGAGGGCTGTGATCACTGAAGTCGCCTTTAAAACTGGTTGTACAATATTAAGGATATCCTCCCTTATAACTTCCTTATATGTTGAGGACACCTCTATGTCAACTGAGGCATTTGTTGCAAGCAAGGGCTTTGCTTCAAAAATAAAATAATAGACTTTTGTTTCCTTTGGCACAAAATTAAAACTCAACTTATCTACCTGATAAAAAAATTCCAAGGGCTTAAGGCTTTCAGGATCCTTTTGCCACATTGAAAAACCACTTAAATCCGCCAAGGATATATCAATTTTATTAGAGGAAGAAAACAATATTAGATATATTTTATTACCCTCCAATGGGACGGAGAAATATTTTGGATTATCACTTGAAACAAAAAAACTATCACTAAATTCAATTTGTTTGATATCTTTTCTAACAACTTTTTCCTGACCGGTGTAATAAAGATACAATAGAGGCAATTCAATAAAAAAAACTACGAAAAAGAATATTATCAAGTAGTTATACCTCATCCCCCACACCCCAATGCATTTCAGAGCTCATAAGCCTCATCATCTTTTTTCAGATTAGCTTTCTCATCACGCAAAATATATACCATTAGAAAATATATAAACTTTATTAAAAATTAGTTTTGGCGCTTGTTATCAGGCTTTCTTTCGTGAACAAGTTCAAGTATGTCCTCCACATCCTTTGAAGATTTGATTTCTTTTTGGGTTAGTATGGGAACACCTTTGATACTTTCCTTTACCTTTTTTGCATCCACAACAAACATAGCATCCTTTTCAGTAATGTCCGATATACTTGCTACAATTTCTGCCTTTTTTTCAAATATATAGGTCTTAGTATTTGATATCCCAGTGATTAAAATTTCCCTTTCTTTCAATAGAGCATTAAAAGGTGTTCTCTTTGTAGGGAAAACTTCAAAGCCCTTATTGCTCAAATCACCCAAAACCGTTTTTTCAAGATCAGATCTTGCAGCTTCAACAGGGCGTTCATGGATAATTTCACTTTCCTCTTTGCTCCCGACTTTTATTATATAAATCGGTTTAGTTATGCCTATGTCTAGCTCCTTCTCAATTTTTAGAACAGAGTCAACACTTATCCTCTTCTCCAAATTTTCAAACTCATAGATAGAGCTTTTTGATACCCCTATTAGCTCAGCAAGATGGCCTATGGACATGCCTCTTCTTTCCCTCTCCTCCTTGATCAAATTACCATCCACTTCCACAAAGAATCCACCTCTATCGGCATATACCAATGGGGGATTACCTTCAACGAAAAGATCCACGAGCGTATCAAGAGAAATACAATTAATGCTATGCCTTGAATATACCGTACTATTACCTATAGGCCCGAGTTTTGTCTTTATACCAACTACTAGTGGTGTTGCCTTCAGAGCTTTGGCGAGAATTTTAAGATCCCATGCATGTTCCTCAGAAAACGTATCAAGATTTACTAATGCCTTAATAATGAGAACTATGAGATTTCTTCTTGCAACAACATCAAAAGAGCACTGAATCCTAGACAGGGCTACTTCAAACCCCTCCTTTTTCAGCGTTTCGACAATACTCTCCAATAGTTCTTGCTTTTCCATATTATTATACTTAGCAGAAAAGTTATATAAATATATATCTTCTATTTTTTGTGATAATAGGGCTTGATGACACAGATTCTGTAAACGGAATGTGCACAACTTATATCGGAACTCTTATCGTAGAGGCTTTAAAGGACCTGGGCAGTGACTTGATTAGGGAACCCCCCAGACTTTTGCGTTTAAATCCAAATAATCCCTATAAAACAAGGGGAAATGGCGCAGTTTCAATTAGGATAAGGGAAAATAGTGGTCCCAGACTATCTGATAAAATTAAGTCTGTTTCATTTGATATAATTACCAAATATTCTGAATCAGGCGATAATACAAACCCCGCAATAGTCTTTATCGATGACAATCTGATCACAAAAGAAACTTTAGTGTTTGCTAAACGAGCCCTACATGAAATGCTTTCCATTGAAGAAGCGATTTCTTTATTAGATAAAATCGGGGCCGAGTATAAATTTATAGGAAATGGAAGGGGATTGATCGGAGCCCTGGCTTCATGTGCATTGGAGCTAGATGATTTTACCTATGAGTTAATAGTATACAGGAGCCATAATAAAAGAGGGAAAAAATTCGTGAGTGAGGAAAGTGCCATCCAGATAGAAAAGAACTATTCGCCAAGAATATTCTCAAGTTATGATTTTGAAAACAACAGAATGGTTATTTCCCCACATTCCGACTGCCCAATCCTTTACGGATTAAGAGGCGAATCCCCTGAGATCTTGTTTGAGGCTGCAAGCCAGATCAAATCTGAGCCCCCGTTTAAAAGAAATCTTTTTGTTACAAATCAAGGCACGGATATGCATCTTGAAGAAAAAATGATTGAAGAAGTTTTACCATTCTCATCGGTCATAGTCAATGGCGTTATTTCTAAAGATCCCTACACAGTTCTTGGCGGGCACGTGTTTTTTGAAATATCTAACGGCAAAAAAATCCTATGCGCTGCATATGAACCTACCAAAGGATTTAGGAACATAATAAGGAATCTATCAAAAGGGGATCAAATAGTGGCATACGGGGGTGTGCTGGACACAGAATACGGGCTTACAATCAATCTTGAAAAAATAGAAGTCCTAAAGTTAACTGAAATTTTTAAAAACAAAAAACCTGTATGTCCTATTTGCGGTAATCAGATGAAATCAATAGGAAAGGGCAAGGGATACCGATGTAAAAAATGCCACACAAAAAACAAAGACTCTTTAGCTGAACCTATTCAAAGAGAAATAAAAGAAGGCCTATATGAGGTGCCAATCTGTGCAAAACGTCATCTATCAAAGCCTCTTTTGCGGTATGGCAGAGAGAGAAATTTTGAAGAAGAAAGATTTAAATTTGATTATACTAAGTTTGATATAAAATTTGAAGGGATATAATGTTTTTTACAGCATCTGAAGAGGATATTAAATCAGGAAAAACTACTGATTTTTATTTTATCAATACAAAAAAAATTTTGGAAAAGAAGAACATAAACAAAAATGTTGTCGCTGAAATTACTGCATCAAGTCTTCCCGATAATTACAGGTGGGGGATATTATCTGGATTGTATGAAGCCCTTTTGCTGCTTGAAGGATACAATATAAATGTAATTGGACTTAATGAGGGATCTCTTTTTTACCCACAAGAACCCGTTCTCACGATAGAAGGAAACTACAAAGAATTTTGTGATATTGAAACTGCTCTGTTGGGATTCTTATGTCAATCATCAGGGATATCCACTAAATCTGCTAGGCTAAAAAAAATGGTTGGTGACAAACAGATACTGAGTTTTGGCGTTAGAAGGATGCACCCTTCAATTGCACCAATGATAGATCGGGCGGCATATTTGGGTGGATTGGATGGATTTTCATGTGTAGGTGCCGAAAAAATTACTGGCAAGAAGGCATCCGGAACAATGCCACATTCGCTAATGTTAATGATTGGGGACTCAAAAGAAGCCTTTGTCTTGTTTGATGAAATAATCGATAAACAAATCCCCAGAATAATGCTAGCCGACACCTTTTGTGATGAGAAAATAGAAGCATTAATTGCTGCAGAAAACGTGAGAAATCTTTCAGGGGTGAGGCTCGATACCCCAGGATCTAGAAGAGGGAACATGTCCAAGATAATCCAAGAGGTTAGATGGGAGCTCGATATTAGAGGGTATAAGGATGTCAAGATATTCCTTTCAGGCGGATTAGATGAAGATTCGTTTAAATCCATTAAAGATGCTGACGCTTTTGGTGTCGGAACTTCAGTTTCAAATGCCAAAACAATTGATTATGCTCTCGACATTGTTGAAATTGATGGAAAACCTTTTACTAAAAGAGGCAAGCTAAGCGGTAAAAAAACTGTTCTTAGATGCCCCAAATGTGCAAGTGGAAAAATAGCATATGGCAAAACAGCTGAAAAATGCATATGTGGAGAAAAAATGAAATCTATTCAGATTGATCTAATGAAGAAAGGAAAGATATTGATTGACTTTGAAGATGTTTCTGACATAAGGTCAAATGTATTAAATCAAATCAGTAAAGTTGAGCTTTAATGAAGGTTTTACTAGCCACCGCATGTGGAGCAAAAAAAAATAAAGGCAGAATGCCAGCAATTGACTTATATAAATCTTCAAGGATTAAAGCTGTTAATAATAGGAGAAATGGCGCAGATTTTGCAGTGTTAAGTGCCAAATATGGCCTTATCTATCCAGATAGGGTCATAAGAGATTATGAAAAAATACTTGACCCAAAAGGAGTAAAAAAACTCACCCCTCAGGTTACAGAATTCATTAAGACCTATGACCTCACTGTCTTTTTTAAGGGAGGATCTAGAGAGGAGTATAGGAATCTGATAAAAAATGCATCAGAAATATTGAATAAGCCTTTGATAATGATTGGAAACAGGAATCAAGAGGACATCGGAAAACTTGAGGAACTATTGCTTAGGTGCACAAAAGGCAATTTAGATAAAATTGATCTTATAGCACCTTCAATTGAAACTTACAACTTATCATAGAAAACTATATTAAATCACGCTAGATTTATCTTTTTATGAATCCTCTTCTTATAAATCCATTTCGAGAGGAGGCAAAAGAGTACCTTGGGATCAGTTTTGATGAGATTTCACAAGAGCTCTTAGATTTTGGAATCAATAAAATCAAAACTGAAGTGGAGGATACAAAGAATAGAAGATATCTCTTCCCTAAAAGCCTTGATGAATCAACCGATATTGTCTCGTTTTATCTTTTTTGTCAGGCCCTTTCCAAACGACCGTTTTCCAGTGAAACAAGGCTTTTTGCTTCAGTCTGTTCAAAAATTTACAAATCAAGATTAGCAGAAGAACTGATAATTGAAAAGGATAACAAAGAAAAAAAAGAAGAGATCATTAAATCTGTAAGGGAGATAATTGATGTTACACCGTTTCGCATACCTGATATTAACAGGATTCTTGAATACAGGGCAAAAAAAAGCAGAGGGATAGTTGAGGAGGAACCATTTTCACTAATCAAAGAAATTGATCTTAAAATTACTGATGAGATTCTCAAGGACCTAGAGAAACTTGGCTACATCAGAATATCAGGGGAGTCAAGAGATCCAAGGCTTTTTCCTGAATACTATTTTATTAAATGGACTGACGTTGAGACATTAGTAAAGTATACCGATAGCTATCTCATCAACGGTTATATTTTAGTAGACAATGGCAAATTTCTAAACGCCTTCATGAAAAAAATGGAACAGAGAATCTTAAATTACATCAAAAACACCGCTGAAAAAACAAAAGATCTAAAGGTTCCAGTATATGATGAAATCTTCAAAGAAATTTCTAAAATATCCGGATCTTTATCTGAAATTGAGGTGCAATCAGAGGAACTAAATCCTGAAGTGTACCCGCCTTGCGTGATTAAGGCACTTTCTGGTGTAGGGGCAGGGGACAGAAATTATGCAATCACCTTATTCCTATCTTCCTTTTTATCGTATTCTAGGATAATGCCTTCAACTAGGATATTCTCCAAAAATGAAAAACCGTCCCTAAATGAAACACAAATTAATATTCTAATAAATGAAGTTATACCTTTGATATTGTCTGCTGCCAGCAAATGTAATCCCCCTTTGCTAGAAGATCAACCTCAAGAAGAGCTAAATATTTATTATCACCTCGGATTCGGCTTGGCCTACCCCACTCTGGACAACTTTGGCAGGAGCAAATGGTACATCCCTCCGGGGTGTGCAAAGATAAAGGAAAGCGCTCCGACACTATGCGAGCCTGACAGTTTTTGCAAGATGTACTTCTATGAAGTCATAAAAAAAGAAGTTTTTGAAACGATAAAGGGCAACACGCCGGGTGAAAAAATACTCCTAGCCTTAAAGAATCGAATGAGGACAATAGATGAAATAATACAAAAAACTGGATTGCCAGAAGGGGAAGTAAAAAAACAGCTCTTAGCATTTGTTAAAAATAAAACAGTAACTGCAAGAAGGATTAACAATCCGTTCATGTACTATTTGAGGAAAAAACGAGCTTTAAAGAGAAAAGCCGATTTAATTCAGTAGCTAAATATCCAAGCCATCAATCTCTACAGGCCTATATGAGAACAGATCACTAAATTCAGTCTTCTCAATCAAACTAAGGATGTTATTCTTACTCTTTCCAACTTGCCTTAGTGTACTGAAAGAATCCATATCCTTTGTTCCAATGACTATAATTAAAAAATCCTCAGATAAGGGGATCGCTATGATCTTTTCATTAGTGGTAATAACTGACAAAGCCTCAGGGAGTTTGTTTTCTATCCTTTTGGCAAGATCAATCACGCCTGACATTCTTGCAGCAAGATTTTGATTCTCTTCGCTTTGCTCCCTGACAGCAATCAAAAGTCCGTCCACACCCATTATAAAAACGTCTTTTATCTTGCTGTTCTCCAGGCTGAGATTTTTCAGATGCTTAATCAGGATCTCTTCCCTCATCAGATCACGTATCTATTTCAATCTTATTACTTATAAATATATTTGCAAACTTATAGATATATTTAAATCCTAATCTATGAAGTTTGACTTATCCTAGCGGAGGCGCTTTATGTCTGAAGAATACGGAGGCAGCGGAAATATAAATTTTAGAAGAAATATGATTATCCTTATAGGATTTACAATTGGTATAGCTTTGCTTTTAGACTATGCAGGTCTTAATAGAAATCAAGTCATTGCAACTTCAATATTGGCGGCAACAGTAATAGGTACCCTTCTTTTTTGGGGATTTAGGGTGGCTATAGCTTTTCTTGGAATATCAACGTTGTTGCTGTCAAGGACGCTTGACATAGAACATCTGATTGAGTTTGCATCACTTGAAGTAATTCTTTTCTTGGTCGGGATGATGACACTTGTTGGGATGTTAAAAGATGTTGGATTTTTTAGGTGGTTGATGATAAAAATAGTCAAACTTACTAACTTTGAATCACATCTGCTTTTAATTATTTTTTGTCTATTATCCGCCGTTCTTGCAATGGCCATAGATGAAGTCACTTCAATTATTTTTGTAACTGCCGTTCTATTAGAAATAACCGATTATTTTGATGTAAATCCAGTACCTTATGTGATTTCATGCGTCATGGCAACTAATATTGGCAGCTCTGGGACCGTTTTGGGCAATCCTATTGGAATTTTAATAGCAATGAGGGGTAAACTTTCATTTGAAGACTTTATAGTTTGGGCGTTGCCTGTTGCAGTGATATCATTAATTGTCACCATCATCATAGTTCTGTTTTGGTATAGAAAAGACGTGGCTCTGTTTAAGTC
>JAAZKM010000255.1 GCA_012799835.1 Candidatus Methanofastidiosia archaeon | reverse complement strand
TACCCAACCTAACTGCAAGAAATTTAGTATGCCAAATCTAACATAATCAGGGTTCCTTATATGAAATGTCAGGATTTTGCTAAAGAAGAGAAGCAAAGAAAATCCTATTAGAGTTAAACATAATATAACGGCTGTAGTGGTCCTGTGAGTCTTTTCTAAGACAATTTCCTTTGGGCTTTCCTTTATGGTTCCATCTTCGTATACTCTAGCAAATTTTTTTGATTTTTCGATTAGTAGATTTAATACATATGGCAATGCAACTACAAGCGTTAAAATGAAAAGTATCCCCTTACCTATATTTATTAGATTAATGTAGAGGTAACTTTGGTAGAAACTATCTGTGTTGTAAATGAAATCCATAATAAGAGGCCGTGTTATTTCTGGAAGCTCCTTTAGGTATAGGGCGTATCTTAGATATAATTCAGGCACTGGCATAAAAATAAAGATTAAAAAGAATATCAGAAGGTATACAAGTTTTCCAGCCATATTTCTCCCGATCTCTTGTTTTATGATGTTTCTTAGCGGAGTCACAAGAAACATTATCAAAAAAATGATTGCCGCTAAAACTAGACTCCAAATTAATCCAATCAGGTAAAGGGATAGCTTTACAATAAATTGCTCATAAAAGAGAGTGTACAGAACTTTTAAGTTAAAGTAAATCGGTATCCCAAAAAGGTATCCCGCCACAAGGGCCAATACAATGAAATATAATAATCCTTTTAGATTAAATCCTTTTCCACTTTTATATTCTTCTCCCATGAGTTTCAATATTCATTAATCATTTAAATAAGTTACCCGATTAATAAAAAAATAAGTTTAATGCCAAGATGGGGTAGTTAAAATATCTTGGCATTGATTTATGGTGGAAAAGTCACATTCATTAGTGTAAACTGAAGATTTACTTTTGAATTATTAGGATTCAAAGTTGATTCCTTAACTATGATTATTATCTTAGTGAAACATCACCGGAATAGACCTTGACCTCTTTTTCTTTAGTTTTTAGTATCAACGCACCGTTCTCATCTATGTCTTTAGCCAACCCTTCAAATGTTTCATTTATTCCTATTATCTTGACTTTTTTACCAAGAGTGTCTGAATTGAATTTCCATCTTTCTATTATTTTATCTATGCCATTTGTAATATACTCTTTGTACACCACATCAAAGTGCTCTAAAAATTGCCTTAAGAAAAGCTTGGTAGACACATTTTCCCCTATTTCGTTTTTTAAAGAAATGCCTGTTTCAGGAAGGGCATTCTTTTCAGTATTTAGATTGACCCCCACCCCAACAACAATGTGATTTATTTTCTCGATGTCACTTGAAAGCTCTGTCAATATGCCCGATATCTTCTTTCCTTTAATTAGAATATCATTTGGCCATTTAATCCTTGCATCTAATTTTTTATCCATAGAATTTAGAGTTTCAACAAGTGCCAAAGATGATACCAAAGTTAACTGAGGAGCTTTTTCAGGGGAGATGTTAGGTTTTAAGATAAATGAGATGTATATGCCGCCTTTGGGAGAATGCCACTCTCGCCCCCTTCTGCCTCTGCCTGATGTCTGCATCTCTGATATAACAACAGTTCCTTCATTTTCTCTAATTGCTATCTGCTTTGCCTTATTGTTTGTGGAGTCAACTTCTTCAAAGAACAACACTTTTTTTCCAATTATATCTGTAAAAAGAATTCTTTCTAATTCAAATCCAGTAAGGAAATCCGGAGTCTTTATTAGTTTATACCCTTCATTTGTTTTTGATCCTATTTCATAACCTAACTCTCTTAGTTTCTTGATATGTTTCCAAATGGCAGCTCTGGAAATGCCTATCTTTTTGGATATCACTTCTCCAGACACATAACCTTCGCTTTTCTCAAGAATTTCAAGAATCTTTGATTTCATTTCTTCACCGAAGAAAAATTAAAATATACCTCTGCTCCAGTGTTTAACTTTATTTTTAATCTGTGTTCTCCAGGGACATTGTATTCAATTTCTTTTTCTATAATCCTTTTTTCATTTGCCTTTACAAATTCATTTTCTTCAATAATCCTAATATCATCGATATAAATCTGATAAGTGTAATTCTTGTCCTCACCCTCAAAATTTTCTACTGTAAAATCAAAATAAATTTTGCCATCTGTTTTTTTGGTATAATTGTATAAGAGTATTGAACTATTAGAAATCATATTTAGAGTATATCCTTTACCATTAACAAAAAAAGAGTCCCCAATAAGATAGGGATCGGAATCATTAATACTAATTCCATTATTTCTTACTATAATTTCTGCACCATCTAGACTTGAAAGATTGTTATCTTGGCTTAGAATTGTACTGTTAAAATATAGTCTAGTGAACTTTTCTTCTATAATCTTTACTTCACTAAACGATAAAAGAATAAATCCGGAAACAAAGATGAATGAAAAAGCTAATGCGTAGAGTACATACTTATCATTCAATTATCTCAAACCCATCGTCCTTTAATTTTATACGGCCATCGTCAACTAGGTCTTTTATAGCAAGTTCAACATCAAGTTCATCGATGCTTAAGACATTTGATATCTCAGATTTTGAAATGTTAGGGTCAGTTTTTACTAAATCATAGACGCTTTCCTTTATCTCGTCTTCGTCAATATCGTCATAGAAAGACATATCATCGCTTTCTTCAGTAATCTCTTTTGCAATTGCTTCTTCAGAAACTTCTTCCATCAACTCTTCTATTTTTGTTTCTTTTAGGGCATCTTCAACTTCAGAGATATCTACTTCTTCTGTAACTTCTTTATATGTTTCTTCCATTTGTGGTGGTTTTGGGGCGTATTCTGGAGGAACATGCTCTATCTCTTCTTTGTATTCAAAGGATAAACCGTTTTCTATAAGTTCTTTCATTCTTTTTGAAATCTCTAATTCTCTATATATCCAGTAGTTTGGAGTGATAGATATGATATTATCAGGCGTAATGTATATCTCGCCCTGAAATTCTCCAACTCTCCCAATGATGTCTATAAGCTCCCCTACTTTAAATTTATCTAAGAGCTGGACTTTATCTGACCATGCTTTTATCCTAGTGGTGGCAGTTCCATCATCTATTGTAAACGAGCCATAGGTATTTTCACTGTTTCGATACGAATCTATGATTGTACCAAGGATTCTTGCTTCCTTTGATTCACCAAAAGGGGTAGAAAGGACAACTCCACCAATAGAGTCATTTCTTAACTTACCATTGACAAGGTCAATAATCCTCATCTTGTAGGCTATCATGCAGTGTTTTTAATATAAGATAATATATAAGAGTTTCTTATAGGTAAATTGGAAAAGAAGAAAAGAAATATAGAAAAAATAAATTAATTATTTAGTTTATGAGTCTGTGTATGTTGTTGTTACTACAGATTGACCATCAGTGCTTGTAATTGTAAATGTTCTAGTAGTGCCTGTTTTTAATGTCCAATCAAAATCATCATCTGTTTTATTTGGGGTAAGTGTGAATGTACCCGATGCACCAGCAGCTAAAGTAGTAGTTGAACCAGTACCACTTGCATTAAGTGTGGCAGTACCTGCACTCTTAGGTTCCGTAGGACCAGGATTAACATTTGCTGTACTAGCTAACTCTATATTTCCTGAGCCTAGTGTATTTTTAATAACTAAAAAATATTGGGATCCATCGTCAGTTATAGATAATATTTGTAGTCCACCACCAAGTGCACCGCTGCTCTGCTCCTGAACTGACTTCTGTGTCTGCGTCTGGAAAGATCTAAACCATATGAAGTATGCTCCAACTGCTGCAACTGCTACTGCAACTAATAGCATGACTGCAATAACTGGAGATACAGCTTTCTTGTGTTTTCTAAAAAATTTCATCATTTATATGCCTCCATTTTTATATGGACAATTATAAATTATTTTAATTTGTTTTTAAATGTTTCGGTGATATTTAACTAATTCGCAATTATTAATTAGCTTTTAATAATCAAATTTCAATTTTTTTAAAGATTATTGCGAAAAACTTAAATAATGGCTCATATATTATCTTATATGAAGGAAATAGATCATAAAATCATAAATGTCATGAAAGAAAATGCGAGAATCTCAATCACAGAAATATCAAAACTCACAAATATCCCAGATACTACGATCCATTTTCGCCTTAAGAAGATGAAAAACATATTAAATTTCAGAGTAACACTTAACCACAAAAAACTTGGCGATACCTACTATATGATGGATATTATCCCTGAAACCTATGCAATAGACTCAATCACAATAAAAAAGACAGAGGAATTATTTGAAAGACTTAGGAAAATGGAGGGAGTTTTAACAGTTATTAAATCTAGGGATTCTTTCATGCAAATTGGAAAGATATGTGCAGTATACGTTGGAAAAGAAAAACCAAAATTAGACCTTCCAGGAATTAAAGTTGCAACAATAAGTGAGATTGATAAGATTTGGGGTGAAATAGCTCTATGTTCAAAGAGCTAGACTGCAAGAATATTCTTTTGTTAGGGGAGCCAGAAACTGGAAAAGAGTATTTCGGAAAAGAGCTAATAAAAGGCGATCTAATCTATGTTGGTATTGATAAAAGCCCATCTGAAATAAATAGCCTCTTTAAGCCTAAATTTATCATTGACTGTTACACCGAAAGGCTTGGAATCAAAAGCTCTGAAAAATATCACATCTCTTATGCATACGACCTTGATGAAATTATAAGAAACATCTTCATGGCAAGAGAGGAAACAGGAAAGGATACCACTGTAATAATTGATTCCATTTCACCGCTAGTTGTAACACTGGGCCTAGTTCCAGTGTATAGATTTCTTCAGAGGCTATTTGCAATTGGAAGAGAGAAAAATGCCAGAATCATTATACTATTGCACAAAGGCATGCACAAGGACGAAGTTGAGGTATCCATAAGGCACTTAGCTGAAGCCACCCTGTTTTTAGAAAGAGTCATAGAAATGGGTGAGGAAATATTCTATGTGGATTTTGGTAAGATTTATAGCGGAAACTATAAAAGAATAAAGTATCGTATAGATAATAATAGAATAATATTTGATAGATTCGCAATATAAGGGATTTCATGGTAGATGTGTTATTTTTAGGGATAGGAACAGCAATTCTTCTGTTTTTCACTGTAGAAATGATTACATTCATCTTATTTAACACTACAAATAATTACAAGTCCAAAATAACATACTTTGTGATGGGAGAGACTTTCTGCATAATGGGCTACCTATTATTGTTTATATTCGTTTTAAGCTCCTCGGATATTTTAAACGCTTTATTTAAATTTTCCCCTGCATCATATCCAGAAATTGCGAGATCATCTAGTATATTAGTTTCAATTGTTTTTTATTCAATCCACATTATTTTCCAGTTTATTTACAACTTAGAGGAAAACGACCAAAAAACTAACTACATAATTTACCTGATAATAGGTGTTTTAGGTTACATCTTCTACCTTTATGGCCTTATAGCGGGGGTGAGGTAATGAGCGAAACATCCAATAGCATGATCCATACGTCAATCATAATGTTTGCAGTATCAATGATTCTAGTTCTGGTATCTCTTATCTCAAACTACGTATACAAAGACTCTTTGTCAGCTTTTTTATTGATATCAAGCATACGGTTTGTAGGGTCATTTATCACTGCGTTTAAATCCTCAAAACTAAAAGAGGAAAACATAAGGAAGGAAGCATTTATTAACACATCACTTAGTGTATTCATATTGGGGCTTGTAATTATGATACTTACATTTTTCCTTGTTACTTTGAGAATTAGGTGAGAATATATGGAAGATAGGGTAAAAACAGGAATTAAGGGGCTAGATGAGCTAATAGGGGGAGGCTTACCAAAAAATTCATCAATATTACTGTCTGGGGAGGCAGGAACAGGAAAAACCATATTTTCCCTGCAATTTATATACTCCGGCGCCAAAGATTTTGGTGAAGCCGGCATCTATGTGACATTTGAAGAAAAGCCCGAAGAGTTAAGGAGAGAGGCTTCTCAGTTTGGCTGGGATTTTAAAAAATATGAGGCCAAGAAAAAAATTGTTATTTTAGACGCGGCATCCCTTAGGGTGGGCGTTCCAACAGATGAAAGTTTTTATGTAAAAAGTGACTTTGACATAAAAACCCTTCTTTCACATTTATATGAGATAGCTATAGACATAGACGCAAAAAGAATTGTTATAGATTCTCTGCCTGCATTTTTCTTTTCACATGAATCAGAAAAAATGCGTGATGATGTTTATATGATGGGGAGGGTATTGGCAGAGACAAAGGCAACTTCAATTTTGATCACTGAGATTGTAGATGGTCAGGGATATTCAAGATTCGGTTTTGAGGAATTCGTAACTAGAGGTGTCATTACAATGCATCTTGTGGAAGGGGAAAAAGCAATGCCAAGGATGGCAGAATACAAGAGGGGCATATTTGTTAGGAAGATGAGGGAAACAAATCATAAGATAAAGCAATATCCTTTTTCAATCACAGATAAAGGCATAGTTGTGTACCCCCAAGGAGAGATATACTAATCTTAAGTGATCCTTATGATAGCCGTGCCAGATACCTCTGTTGTAGTTGATGGTAGATTCAAGTCCCTTCTTTTAGACAAGGATTTTGTTAAAGATTTAGAGCGGATTGTCATTGCTGAGGCCACAGTTGCAGAGATAGAGCACTTGGCAAACGATGGTAAGTCCTCTGGGATATCTGGCATAGCCGAGTTAAAGGCCATATTCAATCTATCAAAGGAGATATTCGTTCCTCTTGACTACTATGGCAAAAGGCCGACAAAATATGAAATTGCAGGTGCGAAAAAAGGGGACATAGATTCAATAATAAGGGAGGCTGCAATGGATCTAGGGGCTACGCTCATCACCGGAGATATGATCCAAAAGGACATTGCAGAAGCCAAGGGAATAGACTCCATACATTTGAAGCCATATAAAAAAGTCAAACTCAGGATAGAAGACTTTTTTGATCATGAAACTCTCTCCGTTCATCTAAAGGATGGGATAACGCCTGTAAGGAAAAAAGGAAAACCCGGATCAATAATCCTTGACAAATTTGATAAGATTTACAATGAGGATGAGATTAAGGAGATTTCTCTTGACATACTTGAGCGTGCAAAGACCACAAAGGATAGCTTCATAGAGCTAGATGAAAAAGGGGCAAGCGTTGTTCAGTTGCAAGAGTATAGAATTGTTATAACCTCCCCTCCTTTTTCTGATGGATTTGAAGTCACGGCTGTAAGGCCTGTTAAGAAATTGACACTTGATGATTATAACTTGGCTGATCCTCTCATGAAAAGGCTTGAAATCGCAGAAGGAATATTAATAGCAGGTGCACCGGGCATGGGTAAGTCTACATTTGCCCAAGCAATAGCAGAGTATTATGCATCCCTTGAAAAAATAGTAAAAACAATGGAAAAACCAAGAGACCTCAATGTGCAACCGGAGATAACGCAATACACTGCTCTGGAAGGTGACATGGCAAAGACAGGCGATATCCTACTTTTAGTAAGGCCTGATTTTACTGTCTTTGATGAGATGAGAGTTACAAATGACTTCAAAATTTATGCCGATATGAGATTGGCTGGCGTTGGGATGGTAGGCGTTGTCCATGCGACAAAACCAATTGATGCAATACAGCGTTTCATTGGGAGAATTGAGCTTGGAATTATCCCTCAGCTGATTGATACAATTATATTCATAAAAAATGGGGAAGTAAATCAAGTCCTTGATTTGGAGTTTTTAGTTAAAGTGCCATATGGTATGAGCGAAGCTGATCTTGCAAGGCCGATAGTTGAAATTAAGGATTTCTACACAAAAACACCGCTTTATGAGATTTACACATATGGTGAACAAGTAGTTGTGATGCCTCTTAAGACCAGGAGAAGGGAAACTTCCCCTATGAAAAGACTTGCATTATCAAAGCTTAAGGAAAAATTGAACTCAGAGCTTGACATGCCTTTTGAATTAGAAGTTGTTTCAGATTCTAGGGTCGCACTTTATGTTAAAAATGATGATATCCCCTCAATAATCGGAAAAGAAGGGAAAAATATCAAGGCATTAGAAAACTCAATAGGATTCTCGATAGACGTAAGGCCAATGGAAAAATCTAAATCTGAAAAAAAAGGTAGGATCCCGGTGCAGGTGGACTTCAAAGAAAAGCATATTACAATAAATGTTGAAAAGAAATTTGCTAGGAAAAATGTCAAGATATTTATTGAAGACGATTATTTAGACGAATTTAGCGTCCCAAAATCAGGAAAGATTAAAATATCCAACAAAAATCCGCTTTCTGAGCAGATCGAAGATGGAATTATGGATGGTAAAAACTTATATATAATACTATAAAATCCGATTTGGGACCAGTGGCCTAGTGGATATGGCGATAGCCTCCTAAGCTATAGGTCGGGGGTTCGAATCCCCCCTGGTCCGTTGATTTTTATTATTTCTTATTGTAAATATTCTTCCTGAGACCTATCCTCAAAACTACTAAGTTTTCTCCATCTATATCAAAAATAACTCTGTATTTACCAATTCTAAATCTATAATCTCCAATCCTGGTATCACTTAATTTAGTTGAATATCTAAAAGGATTCGAGGAATATTCTTTTATTTTTAAAAGGATTATCTTCTGAGTTTTTTTATCAATTTTCTCTAAATCCTTGGAGGCTCTGTCGGGGATAACGACATTATACATTTAGTATATCCTCTAGATTTTTAAATTTCCCTTCTTTGTAGTCTTTCCTTGACTCTTTAATTGAATCAATATAATCCTGACTTGATAGAGCCAACATGTCCTCCTTCAAATCTTCCATTACTTCTTTTAGAGTATTCGATAAGAGCAAACGGAACTCTTCGATGGTTAAATCTTTTATCTTTGACTCCATAGTATCAATAATTTATTAAGATGTTAACATATTTAAATATTTGGCAGATAACACATTTTGCCTGTGATAATCTAAAATCTTTTATTAGAACTAGCATTCAACTGAAATTAACCAAAATTATATAAATGTACATATTTTCTTTAGTTTGGGAGCCAATGAAGTTAATTTCTCAAAGGGTACAATAAATTTTTGGCTCCCCCAAAATAAAACTTATAAGTCATAACGCCTAAAGACAATTTATGTCTTGGAGTTTGAAGTTTGGAAGTATCTTTGGAATCCCAATAGAGCTTCACATCACATTTTTGCTTCTTCTTTTGATATTCTCGATATTCGGAGTCATCCCTTTGCTTGCCATTGTGTTACTGTTTGTTTCTGTTTTATTGCATGAGTTAGCGCATTCTCTTGTTGGAAGGCATTATGGCGCTAAGATTAAAAAGATTACCCTTCTGCCCATAGGAGGGGTATCCCAGATGGAGGCTATACCAAAAGGCCATGAATTTGCTATAGCCATTATAGGACCACTTACCAGTATATCCATAGGAATAGTGCTTTTTCTAGTTGGCTCTTTAATGGGGCTTAACATGACATTTGATCTCAACTGGATTCAGATAGATTCTTTGAAGGATATAATTAGAATCGTGATGTCACTTAATTTTTTACTAGGATTATTTAACATCATTCCAGCTTTTCCAATGGATGGGGGAAGGGTATTACGGGCATTTCTCTCTTCAAAGATGGACTACCTCAAAGCCACAGCAATATCTGTTAGGATTGGTCAAGGACTTGCAATAATATTCGTCTTTATAGGTATTTTCTATAATCCTTGGCTTATCATAATTGCTTTTTTCATATACATGGGGGGCATGGAGGAATACCAGTCAATTCAGATGTCATTTGCCCTTAAGGGAATAAAGGTGAAGGACGTAATGGTAAAGGATATTGTTACTGTTTCACCAAATGATTCGCTAGAGGATTTTGAAAAACTATTAATTGAAAAAAGGTACAAAGGATATCCTGTAGTTTCTGATGGGAAAGTTCTTGCCATAATGACCCTAAATGAGCTTCTCTCTGTTCCAAGGGATAGATGGGCTTATACCAAAGTTGAAAATGTCATGGTAAAAGACATAGTTATTGCATCTCCTGAAATGGAAATATTTGAGCTATACAAGAAACTAGCTGAGATGAAGCAAGGTAGGGCGCCAGTCATAGAAAATGAGAGGCTTATAGGTTTTATTTCTAACACAGATATACTTAGATTTTCTGAGATACTGATGATTAAGAGGATATAAATGAAAGAGTTCCTTAAAGTAGGAGATACTACTTACATTATTGTTGGCACGGCACATGTCTATGAAAAAAGCGTCATTGAAGTTCGAGAAGCCATAAGAAATGAGATCCCTGATGTAGTTGCCCTTGAACTTGACGATGCAAGATTTGAGGCGCTTTTGCACAATGAGGAAAGAAGGCCAACAATAAAGGAAATGAAAGACTTTGGATTCAAAAATGCGTTTTTACTTTTATTTATGTCATATCTTCAGAAAAAAATATCCTCTGACGTAGGTATTATGGCAGGAAGGGAAATGATAGAGGCTGCAGCAGAGGCAAAATCTTTGGGTATACCTATTGCGTTGATTGATCAAGACATTGGTATAACAATACAGAAGCTTCTTGAAAACGTAGGGTTCAAAGAAAAACTGATGATTTTAAAAGATGTGATATTTCCTGAAAAAGGGTACACTATTGATTACATATACGAAAATTCCACGGAACTAATAGATGAAATCAAGGGGAGATATCCCTTTATTTATGAGATCCTTGTTGACGATAGGGACAAATTTATGGCAGAAAACTTAAAAAGAATACAGAGGGAGAAGGTCTTAGCCGTAGTTGGTGCAGGTCATGTCCCTGGAATAAAAAAATATCTAGGTGGATCATATGTCTAATTTTACTAAACAAGAAATCATTGAACTTCTAATTGCTTGGGCCGCATTGTCAATTGCATTTGGCCTTGCTTTTAGTGGTGGGATATTTGCATTTAAAGGCTTTAATCAGATTATAGTATTTATTTCATCTCTTCCAACATATTTTGTGATAGTTGGGGCCGCATTTTTGCTTCATGAGCTATCCCATAAATTCACTGCAATAAGATATGGATATCCGGCATATTTCCATCTTTGGCAAACTGGGCTCTTGCTTGCCCTAGGAATGTCATTTGCACTGGGGATCGTATTTGCAGCACCCGGGGCAGTGTATATATACGGATTGACAGATGAAAAAAGGGATGCTAAGATTTCTCTATCGGGACCTCTTGCAAATATGATAGTTGCAGTAGCTTCTCTTGTCTTATACAGATTTACATTTATTCCTTTAATGGCTAGAGTATCCTATGTTAGTGCATTTATTGGAGTATTCAATCTATTGCCGTTTGGGCCCCTTGATGGAAGTAAGATTTTCAAAAATGAAAAAATGTGGTGGATTGCCTTAATGTTGATTGGCATAGCAATAATCCTAATGTAGGGGACTTTATAGCCATCATCTAAAATCTTTTTGTTTTTCTTAAGAAGCAATATTTTGGGCGTTAAAGAATAATCAATGATTATTCGATTTTGGAAGGAGACATATGTCTACTTTTTTTCAATTCTTACCCCTTCATCAGTTGTTTTAGTTCTGATCGGTATGCCACCAGCGATTTTTATTGCTGTTTCGACTTCTCTTTGTTTGTTAGGTGCTAGTGCATACATACATCCTCCCCCACCCGCTCCAGTTATTTTTGCACCAAAAGCTCCAGATATTCTTGATGCGAAAACAAGTTCTGAAAGCTCCTTAGTTGAAACACCGATGGCTTCAAGAAGACCGTTATTTATGTTCATCAAAGTGCCTAATTCTTTTAGATCTCCACTTTCACTTAATATTTTTTTACTCTTCGAAGCTATATCTTCCATTGCGTCCATAATATTTTCAAGGATTTCTGGGTATTCTTCTTTCAAACCTTTCACCTGTTCCAGAAGAACCTTTGTACTTCCTTTCTCTCCGGTATATCCGACTATCAGAGGTAGATTTGGTGCGGAAAATCTTTCAATTTTTCCTTTTTTAAAGTAAAGTCCGCCTCCAAGAGCGGACACTGCTGGGTCTATGCCACTTGAACTTCCCTGGACTTCAATTTCTACATCTTTTCCCATTACTGCTATTTCTTCATTTGATAGATTCATCTCAAGAAGTTCTGAAAGAAGCTTTAAAGTAGGAACAACAACAGCTGCAGAGGATCCAAGTCCGGCTCCAACAGGAATCTCAGACTTAATAGAAATTTCAAATCCTTTTCTTGACCCATACTCCTCGAATATTTTCTCAATTGCTGATTTTACATAAGATACTACAAATCCTGCCTTGCCATAATCAGTTCCTAAAAAGATTTCCTCTTCAGAAAAAGATATGCTAAGGCCCGGTATCTTTAGGTCATTTGCATGGATTTTTATTATTTTTTCTTCAAGCAATTTACCTTCAGTATATGTACGTAAATCTATTGCAGAGGCTATGGCACCTCTACCATAAACAACAGAATGCTCTCCAAAGAGGATGATTTTGCCTGGTGCAGAGACTAACATTTGATGCCCACCGACCCATAACCTACAACTGCACTGTAATCCCCAGAAGTTTCAAATGAATTTGAGTAGTTTAAAATCCTAGCTTTTTTTGCACCTAACTCTTTCATACACGTAAGCATGGCAGAAAGGGGGCCATAACCACAGGTAGTATAGTCCTTACTGTTTATGAATTTATATAATCCTTCAGTATCCAGTTCTTCAGCTCTTTTCAGTATTTCCATATCGTTTTTCTTTACCCAAGAAAGTATCTCTTCCTTGCTACCCTTAACAGGATTGTAACCGAATCTGCTGCCGTAATGCACTAAATCACTTGAGGCAATTACACCTAGAGGGTCTTTACTTGATTTTGCGATAGCCCTTCCTACATCAATGGCAGTTTCCATATCCTGCATCCCCATACATATTGGAACAAAAGTTGCGTCTTTTTTGATATACTGTAAGAAAGGTAATTGAACCTCTATGGAGTGTTCATATTTATGTGCTGAAGAATCAATTCCGATGAATCCCGATTTTTCAATTATTTTTGATGCAAGCTCTTCATTGATTTTTATTTCACCAAAAGGAGTTTCCCATGATCCTTCATTCATAATAGATATAGGAAGACCCATCCCGGTATGATTTGGCCCAAGAATGACATAAGTCTCAGGAGGGGAATCTGATAAGTAGTAAAATGAATATGCTTGGGTCCTTCCAGAGTAAACATATCCTGCATGAGGACATAAGACCCCTACATG
>JAAZKM010000020.1 GCA_012799835.1 Candidatus Methanofastidiosia archaeon | reverse complement strand
CCTTCCTATCAGGCATCCTTACTTTTTTATGTGCACCGTAAAACAATAAAAAAGTAAGGATGCCTGATAGGAAGGATATCCCAATGCTCTTAGTAATTGGGCTCTTTACAATAACTATCTACCATGCACTTCTTTCATATGGTGAGGTGACTGTTTCAGCAGGGGCAGCAAGCTTGATTATAGGCTCTGGCCCTATATTTACTGCACTTTTAGCGTATTTTTTCTTGAAAGAAAAATTGAAACCGTGGGGTTGGGTTGGAATATTTATCAGCTTTATTGGAGTAGGATTGATATCTATGGGTGAGGGTGATGGCATATCCTTTGATCCAAGGGCAATTTTGGTCCTTCTTGCGGCTTTTTCAACTAGCCTATCTTTTGTCTTACAAAAACCCTATCTCAAGAAATACAAATTCGTTGAGCTAACTGTCTATACCTTCTTAAGCGGGACATTTTTCCTTCTGATATTCCTACCCGGATTTGTAAATGACATAAGAACAGCATCAATTGGGGCAACTCTTTCTGTTATCTATTTAGGGATATTCCCAGCAGGGATAGCCTACCTTACATGGACATATGTTTTAGCAAAGATGCCAGTTTCAATCCTCTCTAGCTTTCTTGCCGTTTCCCCTTTCTTTTCCATAATCATAGCCTGGATTTGGTTGGGAGAGATACCAGGCATAATTTCTGTAATTGGCGGCATCATTGCAATTCTTGGCGTAACGCTTGTCAATATTAAAGGGCGATAGATTCCTACTCACTTTTAATATATTTATGTCGGATGTATACTAGAAATTTAAATTTTATTCCTTACTTATTTCTAAAAGAACTAGTTTTCCATCGTTATCTTCGTACTCTTTTCCGCATTCGCGGCAGTAATATGTTGAAGTATCTATTATCTCTCTTCCTCTTATTTTTACTTCTCCATCTTCAAAAGTGACAACGTCATACCCATTAAACTCTGATATGAACTCATCACTTCCACATTCACATTTGAATCTTGTCAGATTTTCTCATCCCTAAAATTCTTTGATTTCAGCATGTATTGCTTAACCAAAGATATATACCTTATTTCTAACTGTCAAAAAAGATATATGCCCGTAAACAACAAATATTTATTCTGCTTTCTTTTAGGAAGGCTTATTAATTACTCATTTTCTATTGATGAATATGAAAAAAGCGGAGATTAACTATGTCATTGATGTTTTTTTGACTATTGCGTTAGTGGTAGTTGGAATAACTGGTGTCTTTTTGTTTTCTTTTTTTGAAAGCGGCATACGGAGAGGAGGACACCAGACATTTTTAGGAATAACAAAGCACACATGGGCATTCTATCATGAATATTTTGGTCTTGTCATGACAGGCCTTATGATCCTACACTTTTTCCTGCACTGGAACTGGATGGTGTGCATGACAAAAAAACTATTCAAAAAAACATCAGACAAATGTGAGATATACTAATTTATTTTTTTTAAAATAGATAATTTTTTATTGTATCAATGCGTATTATCTTTATGCGCCGCTACAGGATAAAGCAGATTGATGCTTTTACTGACAAACCTTTTGGGGGAAATCCTGCTGGTGTTTTGACCTCTGCAGAAGGATTAACTGACAAGGAGATGCTTTCAATAGCCAAAGAAGTAAATGCGTCTGAAACAGCTTTTATCCTACATAGCGACATCGCTGATTTTAGAATAAGGTGGTTTACCCCTAAAAAAGAAGCCTTGTTTTGCGGACATGCCACCATCGCAAGCCTTTATGCTTTAGCTGAAGAAGAAAAGTTTGGGATGGAAAAAGACGGCAAATATACATTCAAAGTTGAAACAAAGATAGGAGTTATTACTGCCGATGTGATAAAGTCAAATAAAACTCAGATAATACTCCACTCCCCAAAAATAGCACTTTCTAGAGAAAACATAGACATGCCAGAACTCCTTGGCGCGCTAAAGATAACTCAAGATGAGATTGATTTTACTTTTCCCATGATGAGGGAGGCAAATCTTGACTATCTCTATGTACCGATAAACGGGCTTGACACATTGAAAAATATAGACTATGACTATTCAAAGCTACATAAATTCTGTGAAAGATATAACTTTCAAGGGATTAATCTTTTTACAACTAAAACTTTTGACAAGGATTCAACGGCACATTCAAGATTTTTTGCCCCGCCGTATGGGGTTAGGGAGGATCCAGTAACAGGCTCGGCACAAGGGCCTCTTGGCGTATACCTTTTGATAAACGGCATAATCGAGTTTACCGGAAATGAAGTGAACATCAAATCAGAGCAAGGTGACATTATTGGAAGGCCAGGGAGACTTGTAATAAATGTAACAAGGGATGAGTTTGGCTGCTTTTCATCTAAGATCATAAGCACTGCTGTTACAGTGATTGAAGGGGAAATTTATCTTCTTTAAAAAAATAACTACTTGATGACCTTGCCAAATATGTAGCAGTCCTTACCACACCAATGCTTTTTCAAAAGGAACTGCTCTTCAAACCCCATCTTATCATAGAAACCTATTGCATTGTAGCGCTTTAGACTCCAGCACCAGAGTTTTTTCACATCTTCTTTCTTACAAAGCTCGATGGCAAAGTCTATTAGAGCCTTTCCAACGCCCTTCTTTGATGTAATCAGCGCATCTATCTCACATGACTCTTCGATAATGACTAATCCAATTGCACCAACGATTTTGTTTTCCTCAATGGCAATGTAGTAGTTGCCTTCTTGGATTAGAGGCGCTATCTTCTCTCCCTCAGAAAAAGAGTATTCTTCAGTATCTAATCCTTTAAGAAGGGCGGATAACTCTTTCATATGGGCTTCTGTTGCCTTTACTATCTCCATAAGAGAGTGATTATCCAGCTTGATATTAAAGCTTTTGATGGTAACTCCAATTAAAGAAATGGTCAAATTTTTGCATGGGTGAAATATAAATAGTATTAAGTCTTATTGTAATTACAACTAATGGAGGGGCTATGAACCTTAAAAGAAAATTGACTAACAATACAAATGACTGGGATTGCGGAGTTCAAGCTATTGAGAATCTAAAGCGAATTGCTAAAACTAAGAAGAAAATTTCCCCACACAAAGCTGGCATAGTAAAAAATGAAGGGGTCTTAGAGCCAATAAAATATGCCAAGGCATTGAAAAGTATCCCAAAAGTCAAAAAAGTCAAGGTGCATAGAAAACCGAAGGTTGATGTGATTGTTGAGTGGTTAGAAAGGGATAATCCTGACAGCAAAACTCAGAATGTGGCGATAGTGCACTCAAAAATTTTAGATGAAAAGGATTCTCATTACTGGCTGGCATACAAGTTGAATAAGGGAAAGAAAAGTCTAATGGCTGCCAATTTTGATGACTCATCCCCCATTAAAAAAATTTCACTACATAGGCTAAGAAAAGATGACATAAAGATTAAGAAAGTATACAAAGTGATGATAGGAAAATAAGGAAAATGATTGTTGCAGATGTATTAACATTATTTGAAAAAAATAAAGAATGATTAAAAACATCGATGAACTTAGCAAAAAGGCGGGGATTTATGCTATCCTCTCAATTGGAACTAATTTCCATAAGGATAAAGATGCAATTTATCAAGGCATTGAATTTATCTGGATGAAGATTTTTAAGACTTTAAAAAATATATAATTTCTGAGTTTTCATAATAGTAATATGGAAACCTTTTTTTTCACTATTTTCTCTATATTTTTCCATATCTTTATATATGGAGAAAACATAATTTTTTTGTCTAAATATTCCATATAAATAATGGTAACTTAACAAATTTACCAAAAGAGGTAAATACTACTTAGGCGATAAAATGCTGGGTACTTTAAGGAAATGCTTATCTAATAAAGAATATCTTTTTACCTTCAAAAAGAAAATACCTTTTCACATAATTAATTTTTCTAATATTGAAATACTAATTCAAACTACTGAAAATAAATTAATAAAAATAAAAAGAATTGAAACTGAAAACCCATATTATTATATAATAAAAAAGATAAAAATAACAAGAAACAAAATACAAAAACTACCCTCTCCTTTTACTCTCTCTTATGTCACACCTATTCTTTCATACTGTTCCAGTATAACTTATCAATTAACTCCCGATAATGAATTAATCAACAAAGATAGTTTATCTGTTTTGGATTTAAAAAAAGAGAAGCTTGTCGTTTATGAGAATAAATATGACAAAACGATTTTCTATAAAAACAGATTCAATAAAAATGGAATCAACCTAATCACTAGATACAATAAGGATATTTTTGAAAAATTGAAGCATGAACATATACTTCCACAAAATATTAAGAACAATACTTTAGGAGATAAATACAGTGCTAGATAAATTGACTAAAGTTTATAAAATTCTATATAAACTACTTCTTCTTCCAGAATCAGATTGGAAAACTAAAATATATGTTAATGCAGCCTTATCTTATTTTATTAATCCATGGGACATCATTCCCGAGTCTGAAAAAGGTGTAGATGGATACTTAGATGATTTCTATATATGTTTGGAAATTTTAAGGGACTTGAAAAAATACCGTCCTGCATTGATAAATAGTGTATCGCCTAAATATATTAAAGAGGACTTGGATATTTTCCTAGAAGAACATATAAAGTATTGTAAGAGAGAATT